>JALRKU010000118.1 GCA_023254755.1 Aeromicrobium sp.
ACCGGCTCCTCCGCCCCGCGGAGCAGCGCGCCGCCCTCGACCGGTTCGCGGGCGACGAGCTGGCCGCCGTGCTCGCCGAGTACGTGCCCGCCTACACGCGCTGGCGCGACACGCAGCGCCAGCTCGCCGACCTGCAGGACCAGGCCCAGGAGCGCGCCCGCGAGCTCGACCTGCTGCGGTTCGGGCTCGACGAGGTGGCGGCGGTCGAGCCGGTCGCCGGTGAGGACGACGAGCTGAAGGCCGAGGAGAACCGGCTGGCACACGCCGAGTCGCTCGCCCGCGCCGCCGAGCTGTCCCACCTGCTGCTCGCGGCCGACACCGAGGACGGCGCCTCCGCGGCCCGCGGCCGGGTTGCCGAGGCCGTCGCCGCCCTGCACGAGGTCGCCGGACACGACGACGTCCTCGACGCGCTCGCCACGCGGGCCCAGGAGGTCGTCATCCTGATCGACGAGGTCGCTGCCGAGCTCGCCCGCTACGCGGCCGACGTCGACCTCGATCCGGCCCGACTCGCGACGGTGCAGGAGCGTCGGGCGCAGCTGATCGCCCTGCAGCGCAAGTACGGACCCGGCCTGGACGACGTGCTCGCCTGGGCGGCCAAGAGCTCGGCCCGGCTGTCCGAGCTCGACCACGACGACGACCGCCTCGAGCAGCTGCGCGCCGAGCGCGACCGGCTCGAGCCCGAGGTCCGACAGCTCGCCGACCGCCTCACGGTGCTTCGCCAGGCGGCGGCGGAACGACTCTCCGGGCTGGTCGACGCCGAGCTCGCCCAGCTCTCGATGCCGCACGCCCACCTCGAGCCCCAGGTCTCCCGACCCGCCGAGGCCACCTTGGGGCCCCACGGTGTCGACGACGTCGAGCTGCTGTTCTCGGCCAATCGCGGCATGGACCCGCGGCCGCTGAGCAAGGGCGCCAGCGGCGGCGAGCTGTCCCGCCTGATGCTCGCGCTCGAGGTCGTGCTGGCCGACCGCTCGACCGTCCCCACGCTGGTCTTCGACGAGGTCGACGCGGGCATCGGTGGTCGCGCTGCGGTCGAGGTCGGCCGACGCCTCGCACGACTGGCCGAGCACGCCCAGGTCATCGCGGTCACGCACCTTCCCCAGGTCGCGGCCTTCGCCCACCACCACTTCGTCGTCGACAAGTCCGACGGCGCGGTGACCCGCAGCTCGGTCGTCCGACTCGGGCCGAGCGATCGCGTCGACGAGCTGGCCCGGATGCTGGCCGGTCAGGACGACTCCGCGAGCGCGCAGGCGCACGCCCGTGAGCTGCTCGAGCTCGCCGGGCGGCCGCAGCCTGCCTGACGGGCCCCCGGCGGGCCGCAGATCGGCGACACGCCGGGCCCGGCACCCCGATTCCCCGTCGATCGCGGGAGACGATGGACGACGATGCCCAGATTCCGCAAGTCAGTGCCCCTCGAGGTCCCGCCCGAGAGCGTGGTCGGCACGGTGCGCCACGCGCGCCACGACAGTGACTTCGCCGGCCTGCGGCCCGGCGACGTCGCCGTCGTGAACCTGCCCGACCTCGACGCGCGCCACGCCCACGACCTCATCGCCGCACAGGTGTCGGCGGTGCTCAACACGGCCCCGTCCTCGACGGGCCGCGTGCCCAACCAGGGTCCGTCGTTGCTGGCGGGTGCCGCGATCGTGCTGGTCGACGTCCAGGGCGACAGCGCCTGGACGGCTCTGCGCGAGGGCGACTCGGTGGTCGTGCACGAGGGCCGCGTGCTGCGCGACGGAGCGCCCGTCGTCAGCGGCGTCGTGCTCGACAGCGCGCGGGTCGCCTCGACGCTCGAGGCGGCCAAGGAGGGCGTGTCGACGCGCCTCGACTCGCTCGCGGCGAACGCCACCGACCACATCCAGCGCGAGCAGGCGATGCTGCTCGACGGGGCCCGGGTCCCGCGGTTGCGAACCCGGCTGCGCGGCCGGTCCGCGGTGGTCGTCGCCAAGGACTACCTGGCCGAGTCCGACCTCGCGTCCATCAAGCGCTACATCGCCGAGCGCGACCCGGTGCTGATCGGTGCGGGTCCCGGCGCCGAGGTCCTCCTCGACGCCGGCTACACGCCACACCTGCTGGTCGGCGACCTCGATCGGCTGTCCGACCGGGCCATCCGCGCGTCAGGGGAGGTCGTCGTGACCACGCCCACGGGCCGGGTGAACCGACCCGAGCGACTGGAGCGCCACGGCAAGGAGGTCGTCACCTTCACCTCCACGGGCTCCGACGACGACCTCGCCGTCCTGCTGGCCGACACCAACGACGCCTCGGTCATCGTGCAGGTCGGGGCGCCACCGACTCTCGCCGACGTCCTCGAGCGCGCGCCCAGCGAGGCCGCGCGCATGGTCGTCGCCAGGCTCCGGGCCGGCGCCAAGATCGTCGACGCGAAGTCGGTGGCCCAGCTCAGCGCCCGACCGATGGCCACCTGGCCGCTGTTCCTGCTCGCGCTCACCGGCCTCGCGGCGGTTGCCGCCGCCATCACCGTGACCCCCGTCGGCCAGGACTGGTTCGACCAGCTCCGCGACGCCCTCTCAGACCTCGGCTCCTCGATCGGAGGACTCTTCTCGTGATCAGCTTCCGCTACCACGTCGTCTCGCTGTCGGCCGCGCTGCTGGCCCTCGCCGCCGGAGTGGTGCTCGGCGCAGGCCTGCTCGACCGCAGCGACGACGACACCGACGTCCGTGACGGCGTCGTGACCGACGCCGGCGTGTCGGCCTTCGACTCCGGCTACGCGTCGCGCACCGCGGGTGACCTCGTCGACGACGCCCTCGAGGGCCGCGCCGTCCTGGTCGTCACCACGCCGGGCGCTCGCGCCGCCGACGTCCGGGGAGTCACCGCGAACCTCGAGGCGGCCGGTGGAAGCGTCGTCGGACAGCTGGACCTGACCTCCAAGCTGCTCGATCCGGGCGGTCGCCAGTTCGCCGACGGCGTGGCCGAGCAGGCGGGCGCCGAGGTCGACGAGGTCTCCGGCGCCACCCCGGGCTACGCACGCATCGGCGCCGCCCTGTCGCGTGCCTACCTGACGAAGTCCGCCGGAGGCACCGCGTTCGACGACACGGCCAACCAGCTGCGCTCGGCGTTCGACGAGGGCGACCTCACCACGGTCGGCTCGGCGCCGCAGGAGAGGGCCTCGATCGCGGTGGTCGTCACGGCGCCGCGATCGTCCGCGAACGAGCAGCAGGGCGCGAGCCTCGCCGCGCTCGTCAGGGCGCTCGACCCGGGCGTCGGCGGACTCGTCGTCGCCGGACCGTCGACGTCGTCGCTCGACGGCGGACTGGTGGCTGCCGTGCGCTCGGACGAGTCGGCGTCGCAGGTCTCGACCGTCGACGTCGTCGACCTGCCTGCGGGCCGGGTCGTCGTGGCGCTCGCCGCAGCCCGCGACGCCGCGGGAGAGCCCGGCGCGTGGGGAACGTCTCGCAGCCCCGACGGCAGCCTGCCGCGTTGAGTCGGTCCTCTGGTCTAGACTGGAGTTCCGTGGAGGTCCTGCATCCAGGACCGAACCTTCGACCACGGGAGTCACCTTGGCTGGTAGCGCCGTCACCAAGCACGTGTTCGTCACCGGCGGGGTCGCTTCCTCGCTCGGCAAGGGGCTCACCGCCTCGAGCCTGGGACGGCTGCTGAAGTCTTGAGGCCTGCGGGTCACGATGCAGAAGCTCGATCCGTACCTCAACGTCGACCCCGGAACGATGAACCCGTTCCAGCACGGCGAGGTGTTCGTCACCGACGACGGAGCCGAGACCGATCTCGACATCGGCCACTACGAGCGATTCCTCGACGAGGACCTCGTGGGGCGGGCCAACGTCACGACCGGACAGGTGTACTCCGAGGTCATCGCGCGCGAGCGCCGGGGCGACTACCTGGGCGACACGGTC
>JALRKU010000191.1 GCA_023254755.1 Aeromicrobium sp.
TGCCGGTCCGACCGCGAGATCCCCGAGGGCATCAAGCGCAAGATCTCGTTGATGTGCGACGTCGACACCGAGGCGGTGGTCACCGCCAGCGACGCGCCGTCGATCTACGACATCCCGAAGGTGCTGCACCGCGAGGGACTCGACGCCTACGTCGTGCGGCGGCTCGACCTGCCCTTCCGCGACGTCGACTGGACCGAGTGGGACTCCCTGCTCGCTCGGGTGCACGACCCGAAGGACACCATCACGATCGCCCTGGTCGGCAAGTACGTCGACCTGCCCGACGCCTACCTGTCGGTCGCCGAGGCCCTCCGCGCCGGCGGGTTCTCCGCCGACGCCCGTCTCGAGCTGCGCTGGGTGCCGTCCGACGAGTGCGCCACCGAGTCGGGCGCGGCGCGCCAGCTGTCCGACGTCGACGGCATCTGCGTTCCCGGCGGCTTCGGCATCCGCGGCATCGAGGGCAAGCTCGGCGCGCTGAAGTACGCCCGAGAGCACCGCATCCCCACGCTGGGACTGTGCCTGGGGCTGCAGTGCATGGTCATCGAGTACGCCCGCAACGTCGTCGGCATCGCCGATGCCAGCTCGTCGGAGTTCGACCCGAGCACCGAGCATCCCGTGATCGCGACGATGGCCGAGCAGCTGGCCATCGTCGACGGCGCCGGCGACCTGGGCGGCACGATGCGCCTCGGGCTGTACCCCGCGGCTCTCAAGGACGGCAGCATCGTGGCCGGGCTGTACGGCGCGGACAAGGTCGACGAGCGCCACCGTCACCGCTACGAGGTCAACAACGCGTACCGCGACCAGCTCGAGGAGGCCGGCCTGGTGTTCAGCGGGACGTCGCCCGACGCCTCGCTGATCGAGTTCGTCGAGCTCCCGCGCGACGTGCACCCCTTCTTCGTCTCGACCCAGGCGCATCCCGAGCTGCGGTCGCGCCCGACCCGTCCCCATCCGCTCTTCGCGGGCCTGGCGTCCGCCGCGCTCGCGCGCCAGAAGGAGATGCGTCTCCCGGTCGACGGCCCGGCATGACCGGTCGCCCGCATCCGGAGCTCGGCGGGACGATCGCCGACGGCGAGCCCATCACTGACACCCAGGCGGCGTGGCCGCTCGCGTCCAGCACCGTCTGGCACGAGACGCCGTACGCCCAGGTGCGGACCGACACGATCGTCGACCCCGAGGGCGGCGAGCACCCGCGTCTGGTGGTGCGACCGCACGGCGCCGTGGGCGTGCTGGCCCTCGACGCCGACGACCGCGTGCTGCTGGTGCAGCAGTACCGCCACCCCGTCGCGCACCGACTCCTCGAGCTGCCCGCCGGCACGCTCGACGTGCCGGGAGAGCCCACCCTCGACGCCGCCCGTCGTGAGCTGGCCGAGGAGGCCGACGTCTGGGCCGACGAGTGGAGCACGCTGTACGTCTCGTACGCGACGCCTGGGTACTCCAGCGAGCACTGGGAGTGCTTCCTGGCGACCGGTCTGCACCCGGTGCCGCTCGAGGACCGCACGGTCCGCGAGGCGGAGGAGGCCGACATGGTCCAGTGGTGGCTGCCGTTCGACGAGGCGCTCGACGCGGTGGCCGCCGGGCGGATCACCGACATGATGACGGTGGCGGGCCTGTACGCCCTCCACGTGCGCCGCACGCGGTGACCTCGTGTCGCCCGTCGAGCGCGCGGTGGAGGAGTACCTGAGCCACCTGTCGGTCGAGCGCGGTCTGGCCGACAACACGATGCGCTCGTACCGCCGCGACCTGCGGCGATACCGCGGCTTCCTGCTGGACCGTGACGTCCTCGAGCCCTCCCAGGTGACCGAGGGTCACGTCACCGAGTTCCTCGCCGCCCTGCGCACCGGTGACCCCGACCACCCGCCGCTCGGCACCGCGAGCGCCGCGCGGACGATCGTGGCGGTGCGGGGCTTCCACCGCTTCCTCCTGCGGGAGCAGAGCGTCGCCGTCGACGTGACCGCCGCGGTCAAGCCGCCGCGCCCGCCGTCGCGGCTGCCCAAGGCGCTGGACCTGGCGCAGGTCGAGGCGATCCTCGAGGCCGCCGGGTCGGCGGGCACCACGCTCGCCGCCCGCGACCGGGCGCTGCTCGAGGTCCTGTACGGCACGGGCGCCCGCATCTCCGAGGCCGTCGGACTCGACCTCGACGACCTCGACCTCGACGAGGGGGTCGTGCTGCTGCGCGGCAAGGGCGGCAAGCAGCGGCTCGTCCCGCTCGGCTCGTTCGCGATCGCCGCGGTCCGTGACTACCTGACGGCGTCGCGCCCGGCGCTCGTCACGCGCGCCGAGCCCGCGGTGTTCCTCAACGCCCGTGGCGGTCGGCTGTCGCGGCAGAGCGCGTGGACCGTGCTCAACCGGGCCGCCGATCGCGCCGGCATCACCGCCGACGTGTCACCGCACACGCTGCGGCACTCGTTCGCGACCCACCTGCTCGACGGCGGGGCCGACGTCCGCGTCGTGCAGGAGCTGCTGGGGCACGCCTCCGTCACGACGACGCAGATCTACACGCTGGTCACGGTCGAGAAGCTGCGCGAGATCTACGCGACGGCGCACCCGCGTGCCATGCGATAGCCCGCTCTCCGGCCGGTAGAGTGACCGTCATGGTCAGCAGCACCCTGGGTCCCACGGGCCGACCGCTTCCTGACTTCCCCGACCCCGCTCCGCGCCTCCCCGGACAGCCCGCGACGATCATCGCGATGTGCAACCAGAAGGGCGGTGTCGGCAAGACCACCACGACCATCAGCCTGGGCGCCGCGCTGGTCGAGCTCGGCCGTCGGGTCCTGCTGGTCGACTTCGATCCGCAGGGATCCATGACGGTCGGCCTCGGCATCAACGCGCACGACCTCGACCAGAGCATCTACCACGCCCTGATGGACCGCGAGGTCGGCATCAAGGACCTCGTCATGACGACGGCGGTCCCGGGCCTCGACCTGGTGCCGGCCAACATCGACCTGTCGGCGGCCGAGATGCAGCTGGTCACCGAGGTCGGCCGCGAGCAGACCCTCGCCCGGGTGCTCAAGCCGGTCGCGCACGACTACGACGTCGTCCTGATCGACTGCCAGCCGTCGCTGGGCCTGCTCACCGTCAACGCCCTCACGGCCGCCCACGGCGTGATCATCCCGCTCGAGTGCGAGTACTTCGCGCTGCGCGGCGTGGCGCTGCTGAAGGAGACCATCGAGCGGGTGCGCGAACGCACCAACGACGACCTGCGCATCGTGGGCCTGCTCGGCACGATGTTCGACAGCCGCACGCTGCACGACAAGGAGGTCCTCGCGACCCTCGTGCAGGGGTGGGGCGACCTCGTGTTCCACACCGTCATCCGGCGCACCGTGAAGTTCTCCGACGCCACCGTGGCGGGGGAGCCGATCACCGAGTACGCGTCGGGCTCGCCGGGTGCCGCGTCGTACCGCCAGCTGGCCAGGGAGGTGCTGCAGCGATGCCCCGGCGCGTGACCATGCCGGGGGCCGACGAGCTGTTCCGCCCCACGACGAAGCCCGCCAAGGGCGACGCCGCGACGAGCGA
>JALRKU010000284.1 GCA_023254755.1 Aeromicrobium sp.
CTAGCCTCAATCACGTCGGCTGCGGAGTCGAAGGCGGCCTGAGTGTCACCGATCTCACGATCTTCATCGCTGTCGTCGAGCCGGGGCAGCAGCTCGCCGTAGATGCGGGCGGGATGGATCGGGTCGGCGTCCGCCCCGAGCAGCTCTGCGTCGCGGGCCGTGGCGGCCGCGACCTCGACCTGCAGCTCGGCGAGCCACGACGACCAGTCCGCGCGGCCACCGGGCGCCGACTGCAGTGCGGCGAGGACGCCGGTGAGCACGGCGGTGAGGTCGCCCGCGGCGGACCCCGCGAGCTCGGCGTGCGTCGAGACCTGTCCTGGCGAGTCGGCCAGGTGGACCGTCCTGGCGACGGGCTGCTCGTCCTTGCCGCCGAAGACGCCGTAGCCGAGTCGGAAGTCGAGCGGGGTGCCGACGACGACCACGAGGTCGGCGCGGCCGAGGGCCCGCGAGCGGGCCTTGGTGACCAGCTGCGGGTGGCCACCGGGGACGATCCCGCGCCCCATGCCGTTGGCGATCACCGGGATGCCGGTCTCGGTGACGAACGCGAGCGCGGCGCCCTCGGCGTGGTCGGCCCACACGTCGGTGCCCAGCACGAGGACGGGACGCACGGCGGCTGCCAGGAGCCGGCCGATCGCGGTGAGCGCCTCGCCGTCGGGCTCGATCCGGGTGTCCGCCGAGGCGTAGGACGGGGAGTCGACCGTCGTCTGGTCGAAGAAGGCGTCCATCGGGATGTCGACGAACGCCGGTCCGCGGTGCGACGAGCCGGCCGCGGTGAACGCGGCGTCGATCGTGGCCGGGATGTCGGCGACCAGGTGGGCCGTGGTCGCGAGCTTGGTGATGGAGTCGAAGATCGGCGGGTGGTCGAGCTCCTGCAGGCTGCCCATGCCCCAGCGGTTGGCGGGCGCTCGACCCCCGATGACGACCAGCGGCGAGCCGGCGAACGACGCCTGGGCGACCGGGCTGACTCCGTTCGTCACCCCGGGTCCGGCGGTCAGGACGGCCAGGCCGGGGGAGCGGGTGAGCTTGCCCATGGCCTCGGCCGCGAACACCGCCGACGGCTCGTGCCGGACGTCGACGATGGGCATCGGCGGATCGGCCGTCACGGCACCGTCGTAGGCGGGGAAGACGTGGGCGCCCGAGAGGGTGAACATCGTGTCGGCGCCGTGCGCCCGGGCGACGTCGACCACGTGGACACCGCCGTGTCCGGCGCGCGGTTCGCTCGGGTGTGTCGGAGAGCTGGTCTGCGCCACGGCCTCGTCGGTCATGTGAGGCACGCTACATCGCCCGGGGTCACGGGTCGCGCCCGTCAGGGAAGGGGGTGGGCCGTCAGGGAAGCGGGCGGGCGCGGGTCGTCGTGCGGTACAGCCAGGGCTGCTCGGCGCGGATCTGGTCGAGGACCGCGAGGAGCAGGTCGGCGCGGTGGGCGGGCTGCTCGGCGAAGAGCTCGGCGTCGGCGCGCAGGTCGGCCCGGCCCTGCACGCCGAGGGCGAGCTGGAGGTGGAGGGCGCGCAGGAACGACGACGTGTTGCGCACCGCAGGCGACGGCCACTCCGCCTCGAGGTGACCGCGGGTCCGCGGTGGCTTGATGCCGTCGCCGAGGCGGGCCAGCCACGGCTCGACGATGCTGGGGTCGAGCGCGTTGCGGTGCAGCAGCGTCATGACGGCGTACGCCAGGCGGTCGTCCTCGCCGTGCCTCCAGATGTAGGCCGTGGGGGTGAGGACGCGGTCGGCGATGACGTCGAGCAGCACCGTCAGCTCGAGGCGGCCGAAGTGCCGCGACCTGGCGAGGCCGGCGAGCAGGTCGGCGCCGTGCGCGATCGCGTTGGCCCACCCGTGCTCGGGGATCCAGCCGCGGTGGTCCTGCTCGCGGGTGTACCAGGCGGTGGCGTGGTCGCCCCAGTCGAGGACGGTCTCCTGCGTCATCAGGTGCACGTTGTTGTCGCGGCCGATGATCTCCGCCAGCATCAGCGCGCTGTACGAGCGGCGCAGCACCGACATGTCGCCGTCGTGACCGAGTCCGTAGCGCAGCCCGGGCAGGATGCCGTGGCCCAGACCCGACAGCAGGTCGTCGTACACGCCCTTGGTGATCCAGGTGGTCAGCAGCGGGTAGGCCAGGTCCTCGCGCCAGCGGGGGTTCGGGTGACCCAGCATCTCGACCAGCTCGACGGTCGACTCGTCGAGGCTGCGGTCGACCGGGACCTCCATGCCGGTCTGCATCACGGCCTGCCAGTACGCCTCGGACACGCCGTTCATCCTAGGGCTGGTGCGTGCGGGATGATCGGGTCATGCCGTCCCTGGACGAGATCGCCCGCTACCAGACGTCGCTGTCCGACGCCGACGTCGCCTGGTTGCACGCGCTGGTCAGCGACTGGCAGATCCTGGCCGACCTCTCGTTCTCCGACCTCGTGCTGTGGGTCCCGGACGCCGAGGCCAAGGGCATGTGGGCCGCCGCGCAGATCCGGCCGACGACCGGCCCCACCACGCTGCTCGAGGACGTGGCCGGCACCTTCGTCCCTTCGGAGCGGCTCGGCCCCGTCGAGAAGGCCTTGTCGGGTGTCGAGGTGACGGTCGACGAGGGCGACGTGCGGCTCGAGGCGGTGCCCGTGCGGCGCTCGGGCCACGTCGTGGCGGTCATCGTCCGTCGGTCGGCGATGTCGGTGCCCCGCGCGACCAGCGCGCTGGAGGGCGCCTACGACGCGGCGGCCCGCACCCTGGTGCAGATGATCGGCCGCGGCGAGTTCCCGGTCCCGGGTCGTCGATCCGAGCTGGCCGACTCCCTGCGAGTGGGTGACGGGTTCGTGCGCACCGACGTGGACGGCCGCGTCGTCTACGCCAGTCCCAACGCGCAGTCCGCCTACCGCCGTCTCGGCATGGTCGGCGACCTGGTCGGGTCGCACCTCGGCGAGCTGACGACCGGTCTGGTCGACCGACGTCCCACGGACCGCGGACCGCTGGGGCTGTTCGGCACCGACGGCGGCGGCGAGGCGGACCTGGAGAACCGCTCGGCCTCGGTGATGGCCAGGGTCATCCCGCTGCGAACCGGCGAGGCCCGCGCGGGGAGTCTCGTGCTGCTGCGCGACGTCACGGAGCTGCGGCTGCGCGAGCGGGAGCTGGTCTCCAAGGAGGCCACGATCCGCGAGATCCACCACCGGGTGAAGAACAACCTCCAGACCGTCGCGGCGCTGCTGCGGCTGCAGGCGCGGCGCAGCGACCTGCCCGAGGCGCGGGCGGCCCTGGAGGACGCCGAGCGCCGGGTCGCGTCGATCGCGCTGGTGCACGAGACCCTCAGCCAGTCCTTCGGTGACTTCGTCGACTTCGACGAGATCGCCGACGGCCTGCTGCGCAGCGTCATCGACCTGGGCTCGGTGGGCCCGTCGCCGGTGCGCGCGACCCGCATCGGCTCGTTCGGCGCACTGCCGGGGCAGGTCGCCACGCCGCTCGCGATGGTCATCACCGAGCTGGTGCAGAACGCGGCCACCCACGCCTTCGACGGCTCCGGCACCGTGACGGTCGCCGTCAACCGCATCCGCGACCGGCTCCGCCTGCGGATCAGCGACGACGGGCACGGCCTGCCGCCCGGCTTCGACACCGGCCGCAGCCTGGGCCTGTCGATCGTCCGCACGCTGATCGAGAGCGAGCTGGGCGGATCCATCGCGTTCGAGTCGACGGGACGCGGCACGACCGTCGCCATCGCGCTCGAGCTCTGACGGTCGAGCGCTGGCCGTCGAGCGCTGACGACCAGGGGGGCGTGAAGGGGTCAGGACGCACTGAACCCCGCCCGTCCCGAAGGACGTCAGCGGGGTTCCTGTGTCGCGTGGACGGTCCCGAGGACCGTTCCTCGCCCGCGGGACGGCTCAGGCCGTCCGGATGCGGGCGCGAGCGTTGCGGCGCTTCAGCGCGCGACGCTCGTCCTCGCTCATGCCTCCCCAGACTCCGTGGTCCTGTCCAGATTCCAGGGCCCACTGCAGGCACTGCTCTCGGACGTCACAGCGGCGGCACACGACCTTCGCCTCCTCCACCTGGAGGATCGCGGGGCCGGTGTTGCCGATGGGGAAGAAGAGCTCAGGGTCCTCATCGAGACACGCCGATCGGTGGCGCCAGTCCATGGGGACACTCCTTCCCTGTTTCGAAACATGACTGGTCGCGGGCCTCGTGAGCCCGTCTCCCAGCGCGGTGCCTCCATGGTTCCAGTGTTTCCGGCGTGTCACAAGGGACTGCTTCCGTGTGCCCTTGTTCGTTCGGTCACAACGGGTGACCTAAGGTCGCTGGATGACCGATCAGCACCCCCCGGCGGGCCTCGCGCGCACCCTTCTGCTCGTGGCCGGGGCGGTCGTGCTGGTGGAGTCCGCCGCGTACCTGGTGCTGGCCGCGCTGGACCTGCGGGACACCCCGTCGGACCGTCTCGTGAGCGGCATCGGCATCGCGGTGCTGCTCGCCGCCTACGGCGTCGCGCAGCTGGTGGCGATGCGGCTGCTGCTGCGCGGTGTCGCGGGTGCCCGCGCCCCGCTCGTGGTCACCCAGCTGCTGCAGGCGCTGGTCGCGACCGGTCTCCGGGACGAGCCGCGCCTGGCCGCAGCGGTGGGCCTGCCGGCCGTGCTGGTGCTGGTGATCCTGCTCTCACCCCCGGTCACCCGGGCGCTCGCCTCTCGGGCCGTGTGAGAGACTGACGGGCGCTGGCACACCACCGGCTGAGCTGTCTTTCCTCCGCTCCCTCGCTTGACGTCCCGACCGGACCGTCGCGAGACCGAGAGCCACCTTTCCGACGAGAACGAACCCATGGTTGCCACCGACATCGACATGCACCTCGACACGCCCGATCCCACCGACCCCGTCTTCGCGCTGCACCGTGGCGGCAAGATGCAGGTCGCTGCGACCGTCCCGCTCCGCGACGCCGACGACCTGTCGCTGTCGTACACGCCGGGCGTCGCGCGGGTCTGCGAGGCCATCCACGCCGACCCCGAGATCGCGCACGAGTACACGTGGGTGTCCAACACCGTCGCCGTCGTGACCGACGGCACCGCTGTGCTGGGTCTCGGCGACATCGGCCCTGCCGCGTCGATGCCGGTCATGGAGGGCAAGGCCGTGCTGTTCAAGCAGTTCGGCGGCGTCGACGCCATCCCGATCGCGCTCGACACGACCGA
>JALRKU010000327.1 GCA_023254755.1 Aeromicrobium sp.
CCCTGGTTCCACAACTGATGCACTCCTTGAAGGAGCTTGGCCGGCCAGACATCCTCGTGCCGTTCGCCGACTACGCGTTCAACAAGGCGCACTCGGCGGCGTACGGCGTCATCTCCTACTGGACCGCGTACCTCAAGGCGCACTACCCGGCCGAGTACATGGCGGCACTGCTGACCAGCACGCGCGGCGACAAGGACAAGTCGGCGATCTATCTCAACGAGTGCCGCCGCATGGGCATCAAGGTGCTGCCGCCCGACGTCAACGAGTCGGTCAACAACTTCGCTTCCGTCGGCACCGACATCCGCTTCGGCCTGGGCGCGGTCCGCAACGTCGGCGACACCGTCGTGGCCGGCATCGTGCAGGCCCGAGAGGACGAGGGTCTGTTCACCGACTTCACCGACTTCATGTCCAAGGTGCCGCTGCACGTGTGCAACAAGCGGGTCATCGACTCGCTGATCAAGGCGGGCGCCTTCGACTCGATGGGACACCAGCGACGAGCGCTCACGACGGTCGCCGACGAGGCCGTCGACCAGTTCATCGACCTCAAGCGCAACGCCGCGATCGGCCAGGACTCGCTGTTCGGCGGAGTCGACGACGGGTTCACCGGCGTCACGATCGAGGTGCCGAGCCTGCCCGAGTGGGACAAGACCCAGCTGCTGTCCCTCGAGCGCGACATGCTCGGCCTGTACGTGTCCGACCACCCGCTGCACGGACTCGAGCACGTGCTGCGCGCCAGCGGCGACACCACGATCGGCGAGCTGGTCGCCGGAGAGCAGCGCGACGACGGCAGCACCGTCAAGCTCTGCGGCCTCATCACGGGCGTCCAGCGCCGCACCACCCGCAACGGCGACCCGTGGGCCTCGATCACGATCGAGGACCTCGAGGGCAGCGTCCAGGTGATGGTGTTCCCCCAGGCCTACAACCTGGCCGCCACGGCGCTGGTGCCCGACTCGGTCGTGGTCGTCCGCGCGCGCCTGAAGGTCAACGACGAGGGGATCGACCTGCACGCGCAGGAGATCACGGTGCCGGCGATCGACAGCACCCGGGCCGACGCGCCGATGGTCGTCAGCATCCCCGTCGCCCGGTGCACCGCCGACACGATCGCCCAGTTCAAGCAGGTCCTCGGCACGCACCCCGGCACGGCCGAGGTGCACCTCAAGCTGGTCAGCGGCAGCGGCACCAAGACGCTGCGCCTGGACCAGAACCTGCGGGTCAGTCACAGCGCGGCGCTGGTGGCCGACCTCAAGGAGCTCCTGGGGCCGCATTGTCTGGCGTGAGCAGGAGCGCCGGCGTCGCCGTCGGCGCGGTGGCGCTGGGAGCGCTCGGTGCGGTCGCGTGGGCGCAGCTCGCCCAGCCGTCGCCTTGGCAGGTCCTGTCGGGACGTCTCGTCCTCACCGAGGAGGCGGCGCGCGGCGACTTCCGGGTCGCGCTGCTGTTCGCCGCGATCGGTCTGGTCGGCGGGCTCGTGCTCGGCGTGGTGGGCCAGCTGTCCCTGCGTGCCTCGATCGTCGGCGTCGCCCTGGTCGCGGTCGCCTCGGTCCTGGCGTCGGTGGTCGCCTGGCGTCTGGGCATCGTGCTGGGACCGCCCGACCCGTCGTCGGTCGCCGGGCTCACCGACGGCGACGAGGTGCCCTCACGGCTCGCGGTGGGTTCGGTCGTGCCCTTCTTCGCGTGGCCGATCGGTGCCCTGGTCGGTGTGCTGCTCGGCACCTGGGTCGAGCCGGGGTCGGCCTCCGATCGGTGACGGTCGAGAATGGTCGCCATGACCTCGTACGACGACGTGCTGTCCGACTGGAACGACCGAGAGGCCCTGGCTGAGGCCGCCATCCCGCTGATCGGCCGGCTGCACCGGGAGAAGGCCGTGACGGTGGTGATCCACAGCCGGTCGCTGGTCAACAACGACGCGGTCCGCATCCTCAAGACCCATCGCTTCGCCCGCCGCGTCAGCGGGCACCAGCTGTCGGTGCGCGACACGTTCCCGTTCCTCCAGGCCGTCAGCGAGCTGGACGTCTCGTCGGTCAAGGTCGACCTCGCACGGCTGCACGCCGCGTACCGCGCCGACGATCGTGGGCTGAGCGTGTCCGAGTTCGTGGCCGACGCCCTCAGCGAGGCGATCGGTCGCCCGGCGCCTGGGGCGGAGCCACGAGACGTCGTGCTGTACGGATTCGGCCGCATCGGCCGGCTCGTCGCGCGTCTGCTGATCGAGAAGGCTGGGTCGGGCCAGGGCCTGCGGCTGCGTGCCGTCGTGGTCCGGCGGGGCAGCGACGACGACCTCGCCAAGCGTGCGTCGCTGCTGCGGCGGGACTCGGTGCACGGACAGTTCGACGGCACGATCCAGGTCGACCCGGAGAACGACCTGATCATCGCGAACGGCACCGCGATCAAGGTCATCTACGCGGGGTCGCCCGACGAGATCGACTACACCGAGCACGGAATCTCCGATGCGATCCTCGTCGACAACACCGGGGTCTGGCGCGACCGTGCGGGTCTGGAGAAGCACCTGCGTCCGGGCATCGCCAAGGTGCTGCTGACCGCGCCGGGCAAGGGCGACGTCCCCAACATCGTGCACGGCGTCAACCACCTCGACGTCGCTCCCGACGAGCGGGTGCTGTCGTGCGCGTCGTGCCCCACCAACGCCATCGTGCCCACGATCAAGGCCATGGACGACCGG
>JALRKU010000421.1 GCA_023254755.1 Aeromicrobium sp.
CATCCACTTCGGTCGCGACTGCGGCAGGGTCTGGGTGGCGAGGACATGCTCGACCTCGCTGGTGCCGATGCCGAAGGCAAGCGCTCCGAAGGCGCCGTGGGTCGCGGTGTGCGAGTCGCCGCAGACGATCGTCATGCCGGGCTGGGTGAGACCCAGCTGCGGACCGACGACGTGGACGATGCCCTGCTCCTTGTCGCCCAGCGAATGCAGACGGACGCCGAACTCCTCGGCGTTGCGGCGCAGCGTCTCGACCTGCGTGCGCGACACGAGGTCGGCGATCGGCTTGTCGAGGTCGGTCGTCGGGATGTTGTGGTCCTCGGTCGCGAGCGTGAGGTCCGGGCGTCGCACGGGTCGCCCGGCGAGGCGGAGGCCGTCGAAGGCCTGCGGGCTGGTGACCTCGTGGATCAGGTGGAGGTCGATGAAGAGCAGATCGGGTTCTCCCGCTGCGCTCCGGACGACGTGGTCGTCCCAGACCTTCTCGGCCAGTGTGCGGCCCATGGTGACTCCTCCGACGGTTCTTGCGTCTCACGATGCGATACGGCAGTATCAAGACATGGACAACTCTAGCGGAGTCGGAGTCCTCGACAAAGCCGCTCTCGTGCTCGCCGCCCTCGAGCCGGGTCCGGCGACCCTCGCCGGCCTCGTCACGGCCACCGGCCTCGCCCGCCCCACGGCCCACCGGCTGGCCGTCGCCCTCGAGCATCATCGACTCGTCGCCCGCGACATGCAAGGGCGCTTCATCCTCGGGCCGCGCCTCGGCGAGCTCGCCGCCGCAGCAGGCGAGGATCGGCTGCTGGCCGCTGCCGGCCCCGTCCTGGCCCGCCTCCGCGACATCACCGGCGAGTCGGCCCAGCTGTTCCGACGCCAGGGCGACTTCCGCGTCTGCGTCGCGGCCGCCGACCGCCCGACGGGCCTGCGCGACTCGATCCCCGTCGGCAGCCAGCTGACGATGAGCGGCGGCTCGGCCGCCCAGGTGCTCCTGGCCTGGGAGGATCCCGAGCGGATGAACAAGGGACTGCTCAAGTCCACCTTCTCCGCCGCGGAGCTCTCGGCGGTGCGACGGCGCGGGTGGGCCCAGAGCGTCGGCGAGCGCGAGTCGGGTGTCGGCTCGGTGTCGGCCCCCGTCCGCTCGCCGTCCGGCAAGGTCGTCGCGGCCGTGTCGGTCTCCGGTCCGCTCGAGCGACTCACCCGCCAGCCCGGGCGCATGCACGCCCCCGCGGTCGCCGCAGCGGCCGAGCGGCTCTCCCAGAGCCTGCGCCGCGGCGCCTGAGCGCGACCGTCAAGTCAGCGCGTCGAGCAGCTCCGCCTTGGTGAGGCGCGAGTACCCGGTCACCCGGCGGGCTCTCGCCTCGGCACGCAGTCGGGCGACGGTCCACGAGGCGTCGGGACCCTCCGCGGTCGTCGCGACGGGCACCGGGGTGTCGGGGCCCGCCTTGCCGCCCTTCTCGACCGGTGACGGGGCATCGACGGGATGGTCCTTGATGGCCTGGTACTTGCGCTTGGCGGCCTTCGCGCGAGCCTTGTGCTTCTCGATCCTGGCCTCCAGCTCCTCGCGCTCGGTCGCTGCCTTCTTGAGCTTCGCCCGCTGCTTCCTGACCTGCTCGGTGAGCTCGGCGACGAGCGCCTCCTGCTTCTTCAGCAGCTTGCGCACCGCCGCGTCGGGAGCGCTCGCCACTGCCGCCGGACCGGACGACTTCTTCTTGTGAGCCATGGCCGGATGGTCGCGGATCCGGGTGAACGGGAGGCGAACGGGTCTCAGAACAGCCCGGGCTGCTCCAACGCGAGGAGCGTGGTCTTGCGCTCCAGCCCGCCCGCGTAGCCCGTGAGCGTGCCGTTCGACCCGATGACCCGGTGGCAGGGCACCACGATCGGAATCGGATTGGCCCCGTTGGCCGCCCCCACGGCGCGGGCCACCGCGCTGTCGTAGCCCAGCCGCGCGGCGATCTCGCCGTACGTCGCCGTCTCGCCGAACGGGATCTTGCTCAGCTCGGACCACACCTTCTGCCGGAACTCAGTTCCGTCGTTCGCGACCGGCAGGTCGAACTGCGTCCGCTCGCCGGCGAAGTACTCGTTCAGCTGGGCCTCGGCGCGGTCGAGCAGCGGGTCGGCCGCACGCTGCCCTCTCGGCGAGGCGCCGAAGTCGATCGCGGTGACGAGGCCGGCGGAGACGTGGACGCGCAGTCCACCCACCGGCGAGTCGAGGTAGCGGGTGCTCATGCTGGGTTCCTCTCGAAGGCTGAGGTGGCACGCCACAGGTGCATGCCGGCATAGGAGCGCCACGGGCTCCATCGGTCCGTCTCGGCGGGACCGAGACCGTGGCGGTCGAGCTCGCGCCGCAGCACGAGGTCGGTGCCGAGGAGGACGTCGGGATGCCCGAGGGCGCGCATCACGACGTAGTCAGCGGTCCACGGCCCGATGCCACGCATGGCCAGCAGCGACGCCCGGAGCTCCTCGCGGTCGACTCCCGGCGACACGTCGATCCGGCCGTCCGCGACGGCGGCGGACAGCGCGGTGATGGTCGTGCCGCGGGAGCGGGGCATCCCGAGGGCGGCGGGGTCGGCGGCCGCGAACGCGGCCGGTTCGGGG
>JALRKU010000037.1 GCA_023254755.1 Aeromicrobium sp.
CCGCGGCCCCGGCCCTCGTCGACGGGCGCCCGGTCGGCTCCGGCCACCCCGTCCTGCTGCGTGACGGTCAGCGACTGCGGATCGGTCGCGCGACCCACGGTGCGCGGGTCTACCTGGCCGTCGCGGGCGGTCTGCTGACCGATCGCGTCCTCGGGTCGCGCTCGGCCGACACCCTGTCGGGTCTCGGTGGCGGACGGGTCCCGGACGGCGCCCGGCTGCCGGTCGGCGAGCCCACCGGCGGCATCGGCACGCTCGACGTCCCCTGGCTCTCACGCCTCGGCGAGGTCACCGTCGACCTCGTCCTGGGCCCCCGCGACGACTGGTTCACGCCGAGCGCCGTCCGCACGTTCCTCGAGACCGCCTGGACCGTCTCGGCCGAGTGCGACCGCGTCGGCGTCCGTCTGGTCGGACCGGCACTGGAGCGCTCCCGGAGCGACGAGCTGCCGAGCGAGCCGTGCGTGCGGGGCTCGGTGCAGGTGGCCGCCGACGGCCTGCCGATCGTGTTCGGGCCCGACCACCCCGTCACGGGCGGCTACCCGGTCGTCGGCGTGGTCGTCGACCACGACACCGATCGCCTGGCCCAGCTCGTGCCGGGCGACGTCGTGCGCTTTCGCGCCGTTCCCGCTCGCTGACGGCTCACGGCGTGCAGCCGGACTCCATGCCGTCGACGGGGAGGCGTCCGACGGCGGGAGCCTTCCCGGTCAGGTGGTCGACGAGGGCGGCCATCGCGGGTTCGTCGCCGCCGTACAGCGCGATCTTGGTGCCGGCCGTGCTGGACGCCAGGGGGTAGGGCCGGTCGGTCGTGACCACGACGTCGCCGACACCGCCGCCGGAGCCGTAGCCGAGCAGCGTGACGCTCGGGCCGCCGTCGGTGCCGACGCCCGCCGCCTCGGCGGCCGCACGGAACGCCGCCACCAGGTCCGGCGAGCCCTGCGGGCGGAACGAGGTGGCCGGCTCCGCCGAGCACGGTCCGGCGACCACCGTCAGGGCCGCCGCGCTCAGCGCCGTCGACTCCTTCGCGTGCGACCCCGGCTCGCCGTCCGGCGGGTCGGTCGCCTCGGCGTGGAGCAGCCACGCGATCGTGCGTGCCGCGGAGTCGCGCGCCTGCTGCTCGGGCAGGTCCCCGGACCGCAGCGCTGCCAGCATCGCGTCGTAGGCCGCCATGTTGTCCGCGGGCATGAGGGCAAGGTCGCTGCCGGCCTTGATCGCCTCGACGGCCGCCTCACCACCGGGGTAGCGGCTCATGACCGCCCCCATGCCGAGCGAGTCGCTGACGACCAGCCCGTCGAAGCCGAGGTTCTCGCGCAGCCCGTCGGTGATCACCTTGCGCGAGCTGGACGCCGGGACGCCGGGGTCGATCGCCCTCACGTCGAGGTGCCCCGTCATGATCGACGGGACGCCGGCGGCGATGGCCGCCACGAACGGCGGCAGGTCGTGGGAGCGCAGCCGTCGACGGTCGCTGGTCAGCTCCGGCAGCGCCTGGTGGCTGTCCTCGTCGACGTTGTGACCGGGGAAGTGCTTGACCGAGGAGATGATGCCGGCCTCGGAGTAGCCCTCGACCGCCGCCACGACCGCCTGGGCGACCACGTCGGGATCGCTGCCGGCCGAGCGGCTGCCGATGATGGGGTCGGCCGCACCGATCGTGACGTCGCCGTCGGGCGCGAACACCGTGTTGAAGCCGGCCTGCTTGAGCTCGGCGCCCGACGCCCGGGTGGCCGCGGTGACCGCGGCCGCACCACGATCCGCGTCACCCGCGATCGCGGCACCGGCCGACTGGAACGCGGGGAACGGCGTCAGCGGCTCCTTGAGGCGGGCGACCAGACCGCCCTCCTGGTCGATCGGGATCATCACCGGCACGCCACGGTCGGCGCCCGCGGCGCGGAGCCGGTCGTTGAGGTCGGTCACCGACGACAGCGAGTCGTCGGTCGTGACGTCGAGGATGCGGTCGCCCGTGACCATGACGCCGGCGAAGTGCTGGTCGCGCACGAGGGCGAGCGACTGCTCCTCGCTGAACGAGCGGGCCACGATGAGCTGGCCGGCCAGGTCCTCCAGGCT
>JALRKU010000053.1 GCA_023254755.1 Aeromicrobium sp.
ACCACCGACACCGAGCCGGAGGCGACCAAGGGCACCGAGCCGGTCGACGACCGGGACGCGTCGGAGAAGGAGAAGGCCGCCTGGGCGAACGTGGGTCCGGTCAACACCGACCTGACGCCCGACGAGCCCGGGGCCGAGCCCGGTGACACCGACGAGCCGGAGACCGAGTCGGTCCCGACCGACGACGACGAGCCCGAGGTGCCCGCCACGAAGGAGGCCGACGGGTCTCCCGCCGAGGAGGTCACCGGCGTGCCGGACGAGGACGAGCCGGTCGAGGACGATGCTCGCGACGAGGAGGCCGGCACCATCACGCCGGTCGACGAGGCGCCCACCGAGCAGCCGGGCGACGACGTCGCCGAGCTGACCGATGCGAACCCCTCGGGCGAGGCGCTCACCGAGACCGCCACCGCCATCGTCCCCGACGTGGAGCACCACGCCCAGGTGACCGACGAGGACGCCATCGAGGAGTGGGTCGAGGAGGGCGGCAAGCCCTCGTCGACCGACGACGAGACCAAGCCGTAGCGGTCGCGCGGGCGGGTCCGACGACCCGCTCCGCGTGACCTGGGACACACTCCGGTCGTTGCGCTACTCAACGGTAGGTTCCGAACCTGCTGGTTGAGGAGCCGAGATGGTCGTGCGTCGTGTCCTGTCCCTGCTGTCGGTCGGGGCGGTCGCCGCGACGATGCTCGCCGTGGTCGGCGCGCCCGCGTCGGCTGCCGACCCGTACACGGTGACGCCGCTGCACTTCAAGACCGTCGTCGGTCCGAAGGACGACACCGTCTGCGACGTCGTGGGCGACCTGTACCTGCCTCGCACCGCGCGCAGGACGGCACCCGTCCCCGCGATCCTCACGACCAACGGCTTCGGCGGCAGCAAGGACGACCAGGCGGGGCTCGGCCGGGAATTCGCCGCCCGTGGCTACGCGGTGCTGAGCTACTCCGGGCTCGGCTTCGGCGGCTCGGACTGCAAGATCACCCTCGACGACCCCGACTACGACGGCAAGGCGGCGTCGCAGCTGGTCAGCTATCTCGGCGGCAAGGAGGGCATCGCGTTCACCGACGACGCGCACACCAAGCCCGCCCCCGTGCTCGACGTCGTGCGCCGCGACACCAAGGACCAGCGTGGCACGGCGTCGAGGAACGATCCCCGGGTCGGCATGGTGGGTGCCTCGTACGGCGGTCAGGTGCAGTACTCCGCGGCGTCGGTCGACCCGCGCATCGACACGATCATCCCCATCGCGACGTGGTCCGACCTGTCGTACTCGCTGTCGCCGAACAACACCAGCCAGACCACCGGGGTCAGCACCTCGACGCCGGGCGCCGCCAAGCTGGTGTGGGCCCTCGGATTCAGCGCCCTGGGGATCGTCAACGGCCTGCAGAACCTGCCGACCGACCCGATGCGCATCATCCCGTGCCCCAACTTCGCGGACTGGGTGTGCCCCGGGCTGGTGACGGCGGGCACCCTGGGCGCGGTCGATCGACGGACGACCGAGAGGCTGCGTCACGCCTCGGTCGCGTCGTACGTGAGCAGGGTCCGCATCCCGACGCTGATCATGCAGGGACAGAGCGACACGCTGTTCAACCTCAACGAGGCCACCGCGACGTACCGGGCGCTGAAGAAGCAGAGGACGCCCGTGAAGATGGTCTGGCTGCAGGGTGGCCACTCCGGCCCGACGGCACCCGGGGAGATCGACTTCGGTGCCCCCGACCCCGCCACGCAGCACCTCGCCAAGCGGGTGCTGGACTGGTTCGACCACTACCTGAAGGGCTCGAAGGTCGGCACCGGCCCGGAGTTCACCTACTTCCGCGACTGGGTGTCGTACACGGGCAACGCCTCGAAGGCCTACGCCAGCTCGAGCGCCTATCCCGCCGGCACCGCGACGAAGCTGTACCTCGGCGGCACCACGCTCGCGTCATCGACGTCGAAGGTCGTTCCTGCGGCGCAGTCGTTCCTGACCCCGCCCGCCGGGCTGCCCACGTCGAACGACGTCGCCGACGTGGTGGGCGTGTCGCTGCCGGTGCCGGTCACCGACGCGCCGGGCACGTTCGCCGCGTGGTCGACCCCCGCGCTGACCACGAACCTCGACGTCGTCGGCGAGCCCACGCTCGACCTGGCCGTGTCGGCGCCGACCGCGGTGCTGACCCAGGTCGTCGACGCCGGCAAGCTCACGCTGTTCGTCAAGGTCGTCGACGTCGACGCGAAGGGCAAGCGCACCGTGGTGCGGAACCTCGTCGCGCCGGTGCGTGTGCCCGACGCGTCGAAGCCGTTCCGGGTGACGCTGCCGGGCTTCGCCCACCGGTTCGCCGCCGGGCACCGGATCACGCTGGTGGTCGCCGGCGGCTCGATCAACTATCGCGGTGGCCTCGTCCCGACGCCGGTGACGATCGCGGGCGGCCCGCAGCAGGTGCTGACGCTGCCCACG
>JALRKU010000055.1 GCA_023254755.1 Aeromicrobium sp.
CGTGTTGAGCGCAGTCCAGCACCGCGAGACGCGTTGAGCGCAGTCCAGCACCGCGAGACGCGCTGAGCGCAGTCCAGCACCGCGAGACGCGCTGAGCGCACCGCAGAGCGCAAGGCGCCACCGCGAGGTGTGGTGAGCGCCCCGCACGCCCGCGACGAACGGCCCCGGTCCACGACCGGGGCCGTTCGCTACGTTGGAGCCATGGACCTGGCCGAGCTGACCACGCTGCGGCTCGGCGGTCCGGCGGGACGCGTCGTCGAGGCGACGACCGAGGCCCAGCTGCTCGACGTCGTCCGCGTCGCCGACGAGGCCGGCGATCCCGTGCTGCTCGTCGCCGGCGGCTCCAACCTCGTCGTGGCCGACGAGGGGTACCCCGGCACGGTCGTGCGGGTCGCGACCCGTGGCGTCGAGGTCGACCAGGACGCCTGCAGCGGGGCGACGGTCCAGGTGGCGGCCGGCGAGCCGTGGGACGCGTTCGTGGCCCGGGCGGTGGCCGAGGAGTGGGTCGGGGTCGAGGCGCTGTCCGGCATCCCCGGATCGGTCGGTGCCACGCCGATCCAGAACGTCGGTGCCTACGGCCAGGACGTCTCGCAGACGGTGGCGGCGGTGCGGGTGTACGACCGCTACGACCGCGCGGTCCGCACGATCGCGGCTGCCGACTGCGGGTTCTCGTACCGTCACAGTCGCTTCAAGGCCGAGCCGACCCGTCACGTGGTCCTCTCCGTGACCTTCCAGCTGCGCCTGGGCGACCTCGGGGCGCCGATCGCCTACGCCGAGCTCGCCCGAGCCCTCGACGTCCAGCCGGGCGAGCGCGTCCCGTCGGCCGCCGTGCGCGACGCGGTGCTCGGTCTGCGACGCCGCAAGGGCATGGTCCTCGACGCCGAGGACCACGACACGTGGAGCGCCGGCTCGTTCTTCACCAACCCCGTGCTCGATCCCAAGGCGGCGGATCGGCTGCCGGCCGACGCGCCCCGCTTCCCCCAGGCCGACGGCACGGTCAAGTCGAGCGCCGCCTGGCTCATCGACCACGCGGGGTTCGGCAAGGGGCACGGCCACGGTCCGGTCTCGCTGTCGACCAAGCACGTGCTGGCGCTGACCAACCGCGGCGGGGCCACGACGGCGGACCTCCTCGCGCTGGCGCGCGAGGTGCGCGACGGCGTCGAGGAGCGGTTCGGCGTGCGACTGGTCCCGGAGCCCGTGCTCGTGGGCTGCTCGCTGTGACTCAGTAGCCCGTCGCGGCGACGCCCGCCACGAGCACCACGAACAGGCCGCCCAGCGCGAGGAGCACGGTGCCGATGATCCCGAGGGTCCGTCCGGCCTCGGCGGCCGACCTGCCGCTGTAGCGACCGGGGCTGCGGTCGATCTCGGTCACGACCTGGTGGCCGAGCCACCAGGCGACAGGTCCCAGCACGGGGCCGATGAAGCAGAAGACCCCCGCGACGGACAGGATGCCGAGGGTGAGCGCGGTGCCCGCCGACGGGTGCTTCGGCGGCTCCGGCGGGCCCCACGGACGTGCCGGCGCCGCTCGGCCTGGCGGGTACGGCGCCACGGGCGGACCCTGCGGCGGTGGTCCGTAGGGCGACGTGCCGGACGCAGGGGCCGGTGCGACGGACGACGGGTAGGGCGGGAGCGGGCGCGGAGTGCGGGGCTGTTCGGACTCGGTCACGACGCCTCCTCGACCTCGGGTCCCGCGAGCCAGTCGTCGACACCGGCGAGCGCGGTCGCGACGAGGTCGGACGGAGCCGCCGAGGCGCGGAGCGACCCTCGGGCCAGCTCGGCCAGCTCGGCGTCGGTGAAGTCCTGCGCGGCACGGAGCACCGCGTACTGGCCCGCGAGGCGCGAGCCGAACAGCAGGGGGTCGTCGGCTCCCAGGGCCACGTCGACACCGGCCCGGAGCAGCGGTCGCACCGGGACCTCGTCGAGCGTCGAGTAGACGCCGAGCGAGACGTTGGACGTGGGGCAGACCTCGAGCGCGACGCCCGCCGAGGCGATCCGGTCGAGCACCGCGGGGTCCTCGACCGAGCGGATCCCGTGGCCGAGTCGGTCGGCGTGGAGCGTGTCGAGCGCCGTCGTGACGTGCTCGGGCCCCAGCAGCTCGCCGGCGTGGGGGACGAGCCGCAGTCCCGCCCTCTCCGCGATCGCGAACGCCGGGCCGAACGCCTCGGTGTCGCCGCGACGCTCGTCGTTGGACAGGCCGAAGCCGAGCACGCCGCGGCCTGCGTACTGCGCGGCGAGCCGGGCGAGCGTGCGGGCGTCGAGAGGGTGGCGGGTGCGGTTGGCGGCCACGACGAGCCCCATCGCGTGGCCGGTGGCCTGGGTGGCGTCGCGGACGGCGTCGATCACCAGGTCGGTGAAGGCGGTGATCCCGCCGAAGCGTGCGCCGTAGCCCGACGGGTCGACCTGGATCTCGGTCCACGCGGCGCCGTCTCGGCGATCGTCCTCGGCGGCCTCGCGCACGAGACGTCGGATGTCGTCCTCGGTCCGCAGCACCGACCGGGCGACGTCGTAGAGCCGCTGGAACCGGAACCAGCCCTTCTCGTCCGTCGCGACGAGTCGAGGTGGCCAGTCCTCGACGAGCGCCGCCGGCAGGCCGATGCCGTCGCGCTCTGCGAGCTCGACCAGGGTCGTGTGCCGCATCGACCCGGTGAAGTGCAGGTGCAGGTGCGCCTTCGGGAGGGTCGACACGGAGCGCACGGCGCCATCTTGTCAGGCCGGGTCGCCGAGCACCGGCTCCGAGGGCTCAGGCGGTGCCGAGCGCCTCGGGCAGCCACGAGCGCACGCCGCCCGACTCGAGCGAGCGTGCGAGCCTCGTCGCGTTGCGCCGTCCTGGCCACACCTCGAACCACAGGACCGGCAGCCCCACGACGACCGTGACCAGCAGCGGCCACAGTCCGTGGTCGAGCACGAAGCTGACGGCCAGGCCGACCAGGATCGGCATCTCGGTGAGCGCGAACCGCAGGAACATCATGGTCTGGAAGTGCGCCACCGACGCGGCCTGGGCGTCCTCGACCGCCGACTGCTGGGGGGTCAGCGCCGGGGCTGCGAAGCCGACGAGCTCGGCGGTCGCGAAGGCGAGGCCGACGAGCGCGACCAGACCCAGCACGACGGCGACGGGTGGCTCGTCGTCCCACGCGGTCGGCAGCACGAACACCATCGCTGCGACGACCGCGAGGGGAGCGGTGCCGAGGGCGATCGCGAGCATCCGCAGGGAGGCGGCTCGACTGTCGGGCGGGACGGGTCCGGAGGGCGTCGTCATGGCCGACAGGCTAGTGGGCCGAAAGGCTAGTGGTGCGTGGCAGGACGGGCTCGATTCGCCCCCGCGACGGACGACCCCGTACACTTGACTGACCGGCGCAATCTGACGCTAGTTCGTCATGCCCTCAACAGGGCGTGCGTGACGTGCTCGGGAGCCGGCGGACGGCACTAGCTCAATTGGTAGAGCACCGGTCTCCAAAACCGGAGGTTGGGGGTTCAAGTCCCTCGTGCCGTGCGAAGCACGGACGGTCCAGCACCGTGCCGTGCGAAGCACGGACCGACACCGCGTCGGGTCGAGTCATCCGACGACCATCAGGAGGAGCATCGTGAGCGAGAGCCGCGAGGTGGCCCGCGAGAAGGGCCGCACGTCGCCGATCACGTTCTTCCGGCAGGTGGTGGCCGAGCTTCGCAAGGTGGTCTGGCCCACCCGCCCGCAGGTCGTCAACTACTTCTTCGTGGTGCTGGTGTTCGTGCTGATCATGATGGCGATCGTCGCCGGTCTGGACTTCGGTCTCGGCAAGGCGATGTTCAAGATCTTCGCGTAGGAACGGTAAGGATCACAGTGACCCAGGGACATGACGAGGACCTCGACGTGACCGGCGAGGAGACCGCCCCCGAGGCGGACGCCGGCGTGGAGTCCGACGCGCCCGAGGCCGACGTGCCCACCGACGACGTGGCCGCGGAGGCCGACGCCGACGAGACGGCCGACGCCGACGACGCCGACGACGCCGACGACGCCGAGGACGCCGACGAGGCGCCCGTGCCGGCGGCGCTGCAGGAGTTCCGCGATCGCCTCTACTCGCAGTTCGGTGACTGGTACGTCGTCCACACCTACTCCGGCATGGAGAAGCGGGTGAAGGCGAACCTCGAGAACCGCATCACCTCGCTCAATGCCGAGGACTACATCTTCGAGATCGTCGTGCCGACCGAGGAGGTCGCCGAGATCAAGAACGGCCAGCGCAAGCTGGTCAAGCGCACCGTGCTGCCCGGCTACGTGCTGGTGCGCATGGACCTGACCGACGAGTCGTGGGGCGTCGTGCGCCACACCCCGTCGGTCACCGGCTTCGTGGGCAACTCCCACCAGCCGGTGCCCCTCAGCCTGGCCGAGGTCGAGAGCATGCTCGCCCCGGCCGTGGAGGCCGAGGTCGCCGCCACGGCGGCGGCCGACGCCCCCGACCAGCAGCAGGCGCCCGCCGCTGCCAAGGTCGAGTTCACCGACTTCGGTGTCGGTGACTCGGTCATGGTGGTCGACGGACCGTTCGCCACGCTGCACGCGACCATCACCGAGATCAACGTCGACGCCCAGCGCGTCAAGGCGCTGGTCGAGATCTTCGGTCGCGAGACCCCGGTCGAGCTCAGCTTCACCCAGATCCAGAAGGTCTGAAGCCCGGCTCGTCCGGACCCACCGAGAATCAGAACAAGGACCCAAGAAATGCCTCCCAAGAAGAAGGTCGCTGCGATCGTCAAGGTCCAGCTCCAGGCC
>JALRKU010000124.1 GCA_023254755.1 Aeromicrobium sp.
ATGGCCGAGCCCGCGTAGGCGAACACGAGCGTGTAGACGCTCGAGGCGATGTGGTCGCGGCCGATGCGCATGGCCGAGGCGAACAGCGAGCGGCGGGTCGCGACGGGCTGCAGCGCGCGCAGCTCCCACACCGCGCTGGCCTGGGTGACGGTGACGTCGTTGAGCACGCCGAGCCCGGCGATGACCATGGTGGCGGCCGCGATCGCCGAGAGGTCGAGCGTGGGGACCGTCGCGATGAGGACGCGGTCGTCCTCCGACCCGATCCCGCTGATGCTGGTCCACCCCGTCGCCAGCAGGCCGATGGAGGCGGTCGCGGCGATGCCGAACAGCGTCCCGAACAGGGCCGACGTGGTGCGGATCGAGACGCCGTGCGCGAGGTACAGCACCGCGACCATGATGACCGTCGAGCCGACCACCGCCGTCGCGAGTGGGGAGCGTCCGGCCAGCAGCGACGGGAGCACGTACTGCGTGAGGGCCAGCAGGGTGATGCCGATGCCGACGAGGGCGAACAGACCACGCCACCGGGCGATGCCGACCACGAGCAGGGCGAACACGACGGCCAGCGCGGTCATCGGCAGCCCGCGGCGGAAGTCCACGAACTCGTAGGTCGGGTCCTGGCCGTCGGGGGCGATCCGCAGCAGCCGGACGTCGTCGCCGACGTCGATGCCGGCGCGGTAGCGGGCGGAGTCCAGGTCGAACGCCGCGGTGCCCTCGTCGGTGTGCGCCTCGACACGAGCGCAGTCGCCGTCGACGGTGGGGATCTCGTCGGGTCCCAGCCCCCCGCTGCCGCAGTCGAACGGACTGATCTTGGTCACGGTGGCGTCGATGCGGCTCACCCCGGCGCCGCTGTAGGGGTTCTGGTCGCGGGGCACCTCGTCGGAGCCCGGCCAGAGGTGGACCATCGCCGCCAGGGCTGCGAGCGTGATGGCCACGACGACGACCGCCAGGACGGCGGCGAGGCCCTTGCGCGGCGGGCCGACCTCGTCGGCCAGGGGTCCGTGGGCGTGCGAGTGCGAGTGGGCCACGGCACCACCCTGCCAGGTCAGTCCTCCGCGATCACGACGACGCGGTCGTCGGTGGTGATCGTGAACGTGGCGGACTTGGCCGGGTTCACCACCACGCCGAACCGGGCCCCGTCCTCGGCGAGCGACGCCGACTTCACGCCGAGCGCGGTCTCGCCGCGGGCGATCGCGCCGGCGACGATCGTCGCGAAGCTCACGTCGTCCCCGGGCTGGACGTACCACGACGCGGGCCGCAGGTAGATCTCGCTGCCCGTGTCGTCGAGCAGCTCGCGGAAGACGGCCTCGAGGCGGGGCTCCTCCGACAGCTGGGTGACGAGCAGGCTGACGATCTCGCCGCTGACCACGACGTCGTCGACGTCGGCGACCGACGCGAGCACGCGGTTGCGGTCGTCGAGCATCTCGCTGACCACCGGGGTGGCGAGTCCTCGTGCGCGGAGGATGTCGCGCACGTGCAGCAGGGTGATCAGGGTCTTCGCGTCGGCGGCCTGGGTGGGGAGGTCGTCGGAGTAGCAGAGCACCACGACCTGGTCCAGGTCGTCGGTCACGTGCGCCTCGAGCGTCGCGCGGTCGGTCGTCGACCCGTCGACGACGGTGACCGCCAGGTTCTGCAGCGGCGGGACGTCGTGGCGACCGATGCCGTCGAGGACCGTGAGCGTCGAGCCCGGCACCGCGTAGTGGTCCAGCTCGCGCAGCACGATGGGCGCGCGCTCGTTCCAGCCGATCACGAGCGCCTGGGTGGGCTCGTCGGGTGCAGGCACGTCGGTGCCGAGCATCGTCAGGGCCGGCTCGGTGAGCGACGGCGCCTGCCCGGACAGTGACGAGTCGTCGTCGGTCACGACGACGAGCGTGTCGTCGGCCGCGATCACCGTGTCGACCGGCGGGTTCAGCGTCGACACGCCGTTGCGCAGCACGCCCACCACGGCAGCGGTCTCGAAGGCCTGCTGCGCCTCCGCGTAGGTGCGCCCCGCGAGGGCGTGGTCGTCGAGGAAGTAGAACTCGTCGCCGTCGTAGTCCAGCAGCTCGGTGTAGACGGCCGCGGCACCGGACTGTCGCGACGTCTGCACCACGAGCTTGGCGATGGTCTCGCGGATGTCGAGGAGCACGGTGCGGTCGGCGCCGACGAGGCGGGCTGCCTCGAGGTTCGACGGGTTGCGGATCTCGGCGACGATCCGCGGACCGTCGGGATCGGCGTGGGTGAGGGCGAGGAGCGACTTGATGACCTCGGCGTCGGGGTCGTCGGACTCCGGAGCGAGCAGCACGACCGAGCGAGCGGTGCGGTGGCTCACCAGGCGCAGGTCGTCGACGTCGATCGGCGATCCGGAACGGCAGATCAGGCGGGTCCCGCGCAGGTCCGGCACCTTCGTCCGCAGCTCGTCCTCCATCTCGACCTTGTCGCGGTCGGCCAGGATCGCGACGACCGGCTTGCGGCGGCTCTCGTTGGCCAGGCACAGCTCCGACACGATCGTGAAGATCGAGTCCGACCAGCCCAGGATCACGGTGTGGTCGGACTCCAGGACGATCGACCGGCCGCGACGGAGCTCGGCCAGCTTCTCGTCGATGCCCGCGGCGATCACGCCGATCAGGGCGCTGATGATGAACAGGCCGGCGATCGTCAGCAGCAGACTGGTCAGCAGGAACCCCCACGGCCCGGTGTCGCCTCCGATGTACCCGGGGTCGAGGGCGTGCAGGAAGGTGTCGAAGAGCTCGTGCCCGAACCCGTCGCCGGTGTTGGGCGGTGCGCTGCGCAGGCGGAGCGCGGTGATGACGACCGCGAACACCACGGTCAGCGCGAGGGTCGCGACGGTCAGCCAGGCGATCAGCGCAGGTGTCCCGCGGGCCATGCTGTTGTCGAACAGGTACCGCAGGCGGTCGCCGAGCCCCGAGCGCGGGGTCGCCGCTCGGCGCGACGACGTGGCGGTGGACTCCCTGACCGCCCTGGCGGTGCGCTGCCTCAGCTGCTGTCCCGTGCGCGCCATCTCTCCTCCTGCCGGCGACGGGGAAGGCCTCGGCCGCCACCACGCATTGTCGCGGCGCGATGGCGCCCCCGTCCCTGGAACGTGCGGATCCGTCGCGCGCTCAGCCGGTCGTCCCGGCGCCGGGCGGCGGGGGGTCCACGTGGTCGATCGCGAACCGCCGGTCGAGACCGAGGTCGTCCAGGAAGCGGTCGTCGTGACTGACGACCAGCAGCGCACCGCGATACCCGGCCAGGGCCTCGACGAGGTGCGCGGTGCTCACCAGGTCCAGGTTGTTGGTCGGCTCGTCCAGCAGCAGCAGCTGGGGTGCGGGTTCTGCGTGCAGGACGCAGCCGAGCGTCGCTCGCAGCCGCTCGCCGCCGGACAGCGAGCCCACGGGCTGGTCCGCCCGGCGGGCGCGGAACAGCAGTCGGGCGAGGGCGGACCGCAGCTCGGTCTCCGACATCGACGGCGCGGCGCGGCGCAGGTTGTCGACCACGCTGAGGCTCGGATCGAGCAGATCCAGGCGCTGCGGCAGGTGACGGGCCGGGACGCGCAGCCGCACCTCGCCCTCGACCGGCGCGAGGAGACCGACCGCGGTCCTCAGCAGGGTCGTCTTGCCGCTGCCGTTGCGGCCCGTGATCGCGACGCGCTCGGGTCCGCGCACGTCGAGGTCGACGACCGTGTCGACGTGCGCCAGCCGCACTCCCTCCATCGTCAGCACCACGCGGCTCGACGGGACCTCGGTCGCGGGCAGGTCGAGGCGCACCTCGCGGTCGTCGCGCAGCCGCCCCTCGGCGTCCTCGAGTCGCGACCGCGCGTCGCTGACGTCGCCCTGGTGCTGGCCCCGCAGCCGGGCGGCCGACTCCTGGGCGGCGCGCTTGCGGTTGCCCATGACGATCTTGGGCTCGCGCTTCTGCTCGGACATCTTCTGCCCGTAGCGTTTGCGGCGAGCGAGCTTGACCTCGGCCTCGGCGAGCTCGCGGCGCTGCTTGCGCAGGTCCTGCTCGGCGTCGCGCACGTCGCGCTCGGCCGCCTCCTGCTCGGCGTCGACCGCGGCCCGGTAGTCGTCGTAGGTCCCGCTGAACCAGCGCACGCGCCCGTCGCGGACCTCGCCGACCTGGTCGACGTGGTCGAGCAGCTGGCGGTCGTGGCTCGCGACGAGCAGCAGGCCGCGGAAGCCGTCGACGACCTCGACCAGGCGTTCTCGGGCGACGCCGTCGAGGTTGTTGGTGGGCTCGTCGAGCAGCAGCACGTCGGGGCGGCCGAGCAGTCGCGCACCGAGCGACAGCATGACGAGCTCGCCGCCGGACAGGCCGTCGGTCGTCCGGTCCAGCGTCAGCCGGTCGAGGCCGAGGCGACCCAGGACCACGCCGGCGCGGTCCTCGACGTCCCAGTCGTCACCGACGGTCTCGTAGTGGACGATGTCGGTGCTGCCGGACTCGACGGCGCGCAGCGCCGCCAGCACGGACGACACGCCGAGCACGTCGGCCACGGTCCGCTCGTCGCCGGTCAGCGGGTCCTGCGGCAGGTACGCCAGCGTGCCCGGTGTCGAGACGGTGCCCGACGTGGGGGAGAGGTCGCCGGCGACGAGGCGCAGCAGCGTCGACTTGCCGCTGCCGTTCGCCCCCACGAGGGCATGTCGTCCGGGGCCGAGGTCGGCCGAGACCCGGTCGACGACGGTCGTGCCGTCGGGCCAGGTGAGGGTGAGGTCGTGAAGGGACAGGGATGCGCGCACGCGAGCTCAGGGTGAGGTTCGAGGGTGTGCCGGAGCCGCGCGGACGCGCTGGCTCGACGGCCGGTCGGACCTCAGAGCTTCATGGTGCGGGCGGACCTCCACCTCGGGGACGATGCGCGACCAGTCTAGCCGGGAGTAGGTTCGGCGCCATGAGCGTGATCCACTTCGCCTCCGAGGCCGACTCGGTCGAGCTGGTCAAGGCGCTGGCCGACGAGGGCTACCGCACCGACCTCGCGCCGGGCGACCTCGACGCCGCGCCCGTCGTGCTCACCGTGGAGCCGTTCGACGACCGCGTCGTCGAGATGGTCGACGTCTACGGCGGCTGGATCCCCGGCGACACCCAGCTGCCCGACTGACCGCTCCGGCCTCGTTGGCCTCTTTGGTCCCCAGTTTCACACGCTGCCGTGGGAAACCGGGGATGACGACAACCAGCTGGTTGATGTCACGCGTGGTTTCTTGATGTCAGGACCCGTGCGGCTCGAGGTGCAGGTGCTGCTTGAGGAAGTCGACCTGGAGCAGCTTGAGGTTCTCGGCGACCTCCTCCTGCGGGGTCATGTGGGTGACCCCGGACAGCGGGAGCACGGTGTGCGGTCGGCCCGCCGCGAGCAGTGCTGACGAGAGCCGGAGGGTGTGCGCGGCCACGACGTTGTCGTCGGCGAGCCCGTGGATCAGCATCAGCGGGCGCTCGAGGGCCGGTGCGAGCGGGAGCAGGGAGTTCGCGTCGTAGACGTCGGGCCGCTCGGCGGGGTCGCCGAGGTAGCGCTCGGTGTACGTCGTGTCGTAGAGCCGCCATTCCGTGACCGGGGCCCCGGCGACGGCCGCGTGGAACACGTCGGGCCGCTGGAGCACCGCCAAGGCGGCGAGGTAGCCGCCGTACGACCAGCCGGTGATGCCCACCCGCGAGGTGTCGACGTCGTCGGGGAACTCGGCCGCGACCGCGGTGAGCGCGTCGACCTGGTCCTGCAGCGTCACGCCCGCGAAGTCGTGCAGGATCGCGCGCTCCCACGCGTGGTCGCGCCCGGGGGTGCCGCGGCCGTCGGCGACGACGACGCCGAAGCCCTGGTCGGCGAGCCACTGCGGCTCCAGGACCATGCGGGCCGACGCCAGGACGCGCTGCGCGTGCGGTCCGCCGTACGGGTCCATCAGCACCGGCAGCCGTCGGGACCCGGGACGGTGGTCGCGCGGGAACAGCACGGCGGTGCTCAGCCCGTGCGGCCCCGTGCGCAGCAGCGTCACGCGCGGCTCGAACGGCGGCTCCTCGGAGACCCCACGGATCACCGACGGGTCGACGTCCTCGCGGTGGACCGTGACACTCGTGCCGACCGCGTCGAGGGTCGACCGAAGCACGACCGTCGTGCCACCGCCGATCACCGCGCCGTGCACGGCCTGGCCGCTCGTGACCTCGGTGAACGAGCCGTCGAAGCCGATCCGCACGACCTGCACCTCGGTCGGCTCGCTCGACGCGGTCACCACGACGCAGTCGTCGAACGCGTCGACCAGACCGCGCACCTGCCAGTCGTCGGGTCCGATCGGCGCGCCGTCGAGCGCGACACGACGGCGACCGTCGAGGTCCTCGACCGTCACCAGGCGTCCGCCGTCGACCAGCCGTGGCGCCGACGAGAGCTCGACCCACGCGTCGTCGCCGAGCTCGCGCAGCACCTGCGTCGCGCCCGTCGCCGGGTCGACCGTCAGGACCTGCGACGACCGCTGGTCGCGGCTGAGCACCTGGACGACCGGGTCGCCGTGCCGCGTCCAGGACACGCGCGCCAGGTACTCGAACGCCGCCCGGTCCCACTGGACCTCGGTGCGCCCGCCGTCGAGGCCGACGAGCCACAGGGACACGTCGGGGTTCGGCGTGCCGGCCGCGGGGTAGCGCTGGGCGACCGGCTCACGGTCGGGGTTCGCGGGGTCGGCGACGTGCCAGACCTGGACCGGTGACTCGTCGGTGCGCTGGACCAGGAGGCGGGTGCCGTCGGGTGACCACCAGAAGCCGCGGTAGCGGTCCATCTCCTCGGCGGCCAGGAAGTCGGCCTGCCCCCACGTGACGTGGTCGCCGTCGGGCTCGACCAGCGCGGTGTCGCCGGACCCGTCCACCCCGACGACGCGCAGGGCTCCCGCCGACGCGTAGGCGATGCGGCGGCCGGTGGGGTCGAGGTGCGGGTCGATCACGGCGGCCGACCCGTCGGTCAGGGCCCTGGTCGAGCAGACGCCCAGGTGCGTGGCCCACAGCCGCCCCGACAGGGCGAAGCAGGCCCAGCGGCCCGTGTCGTCGACGTCGTAGCCCACGATCCCGCCCGCCGACTCGCGCGAGCGCTCGCGGCGGGACCGCTCCTCGGGCGACAGCTCCTCGTCGCCGTCGAGCAGCGCGTCGGGATCGACCAGCAGCGTCTCGGCCCCGCTCTCGACGTCGAGCTCCCAGAGCCGACCGGTGCGGGTGACGCCGTCGGGGGTGCGCACGAAGCGCACGGTGCGGCCGTCGGGCGACACCGTGAGGTTGCGGGGGATCCCGAGGGTGAAACGCAGGGTGCGGGCGGCCAGTCGCGGGTACGAGACGCTCATGCCCACGATCCAACCACCTCGGCCCGCCGGCCCGGGAACCACGAGGCGCTTGGCGTCGTCGTGCGTCAGTACGCTGGAGCCATGACGTTGCCCGACCGTCGGATCCTGTTCGTCCACGCCCATCCCGACGACGAGACGATCGGCAACGGAGTCACGATGGCGCGCTACGTCGCCGAGGGCGCCCACGTCACGCTGGTCACTTGCACGGCCGGCGAGGAGGGCGAGATCCTCGTCCCCGAGCTCGAGCACCTCGCGGCCGACCGCGACGACGCGCTCGGGCCGCACCGGGTCACCGAGCTCGCGGCAGCGATGGTCGAGTTCGGCGTCACCGACCACCGGTTCCTCGGCGGTGCCGGACATTTCCGCGACTCCGGCATGAAATGGGCCGACGACGGCACCGCGACGGTCGCCGACGAGACCCGACCCGACACGTTCTGGCACGCCGACCTGCTCGAGGCGGCCGCGCTGCTGGTCGAGATCATCCGCGAGGTCCGTCCGCAGGTCGTCGTCACGTACGACGAGTTCGGCGGCTACGGCCACCCCGACCACGTGCAGGCGCACCGCGTCACCACGTACGCCGTCGCGCTGGCCGCCGTCGCGTCGTACCGCCGCGACCTGGGCGAGGCCTGGCAGGTCGCGAAGGTCTACTGGGGCGCCATGTCGAAGTCGCAGATGGCCGAGGGCATCCGCGCGGTCCGGGAGGCGGGCGACGCCACCACGTTCGAGGGCTGGGACCCCGACAACATCCCCTTCGGCAGTCCCGACGAAGACCTCGACGCCGTCATCTCCGCCCCCGAGCACGCCGACGCCAAGATGGCCGCGATGAAGGCGCACGCCACGCAGATCACGGTCGACGGACCGTTCTTCGCGCTGTCGAACAACCTGGGCAACCAGGTGTGGGCCAGCGAGCACTACCGCCTCGCAGCGGGTGAGCGCGGTCCGGTCGGCGACGACGGGCTCGAGCACGACCTGTTCGCCGGTCTCTGAGCACCTCCGTGGCCCGTCGCGTCGCTCTGCTCCTCCTCGGTGGCTGGGTCTCGGTCGCGGGCATGCTGGTGCACCGTCACGTCCTCGTGGCGGGAGGCGTCACGTGGCCGTGGGGGCTGGCCCTCGCCCTCACGGCCACGTGGCTGCTGGTCCACGAGGCGTCGAAGGTCCAGCGCATCGGCGGGGCGTGGTTCGCCCTCGGCTGGACCGGCGCCCTGATGCTCGAGCGGCTGCTCGGTGGCACCTCCTACCTGGTCACGACCGACTGGCTCGGGTGGTCGTTCATGCTGGGCGGCATCGGGCTCGCCGGGTTCGACGTGATCCGCGGCTCTAGGGTGAACGCATGACCGCCCCCGTCGATCAGCAGGCGTTCCGGGGTGCGTTGTCGCGGTTCGCGAGCGGTGTCACCGTCGTGTCGACCGTCCACGACGGCGTCGACCACCTGATGACCGCGAGCGCCTTCACGTCCGTGTCCCTCGAGCCGCCTCAGGTGCTCGTCTGCTCGCACCGCACCAGTCGGTTCCACGACGCCGTGCTCGAGTCGGGCACCTGGGGGGTCTCGATCCTGGCCGAGGAGGGCATGGCCGCGTCGGCCTGGTTCGCCCACCGCGGCCGGCCGCTCGACGACCAGCTGGGCGACGTCCCGCACCACCGCGGCCCGAGCGGCGTGGCGCTCCTCGACCAGTCGCTGGCGTGGCTCGAGTGCACCACGGTCGCGGCGCACGACGGAGGCGACCACACCATCCTCGTCGGAGCCGTCGTGGGCGCTGCGATCCGTGACACCGTGGACGACCCTCTGCTGTACTACCGGTCGCACTACGGGACGATGGTGCGGCTGGACCAGTCGGAGAAGACCGTCTACGAGGGAGACGCATGACGAGGCCGGAGGACGAGGAGCCGCAGGGCGACGCGCCCGCTCCCGACGACGCGCCCGACTCCGGCGGGACCGACGACCAGCAGGAGGAGGACGACCTCTTCGCCGCGGTCGCCGCCGCCATGTCGCGTCCGCCGCGCCGCGACAGCGAGACGTTCGCCGCTGACGACGCAGTCGACGGCGATCCCGAGGCCGACCCTCCGGTCGAGCCCGTCGTCGAGGAGGCCGACGAGATCGACCTCGACGACGAGGACGACGAGGCCGATCCCCCGGAGGACGACCCCGAGGACGCTCCCGACGACGAGCCGGATGACGAGCCGGATGACGAGGTCGAGGACGACGAGGTCGAGGACGACGAGGCAGTCGTCACGCCTCACGTCGAGGACTCGCCCGATGTCGCGGCGAGCCCGGCCGCGAACGACCGCACGGAGATGCAGCCCCCCGTCGGCGCCTACGACGACCTGTTCTACCCACCTCCGGCGGCCGACACCGCCGTCGCCGCGCCCGCGGCGTACGACCCGTTCGAGGGGTCCTACGACGCCGAGGACCCGCCACGACGCCGGGGACGACGGCTCCTCGTCGGTGCGCTGCTGCTGGTCGGCGCGGCCTACGTGGGCGGCTACTTCCTCACGGGGGCCCGCCTGCCCGCCGACGCCAGCGTCGCCGGCGTCGACGTCTCGGGCTCCTCACCCGCCGAGGCCCGCGCCACGCTCAGCCGAGAGCTCGGTCCGCGCACCGAGCAGCCCATCGTGCTCACGCACGAGAAGAAGCAGTTCACGATCGACCCCGACGACGCCGGTCTGTCGCTCGACGTCCCGGCGTCCGTCGAGGCCGTCGGGGGGACGCGGAGCTGGGACCCCCGAGACATGGCGGCGCTCTTCTTCGGCGAGCACGACCACGACGCGGTGGTCGAGGCCGAGACCTCCAAGCTGTCGGGCGTCCTGGGCACGATCGGCGAAGCCGTCGACGTCCCCGTGGTCCAGCCCCAGATCACCTTCCCGGGCGGAAAGGCCAAGCCGCGCAGGCCGCGCGACGGCCGGGTCGTCGACCGTCCCGCCACGACCGAGGTCGTCAAGGATGCGTACGTCGGCGACGAGGAGTCGGCAGAGGTCGTGCTCGAGACCGTGCGACCCGCGGTCGACCTCGAAGGGCTCCGCGAGGCGCTGCGCGGCATCGGCACGACCGCCGTCAGCGCCCCGGTGACGATCAAGGTCGGGGACAAGGCGATCGACCTGCCGGTCACTGCGTACGCCCCGGCACTCGTCATCCGCGTCGAGGACGGTGCCATGGCGCCGTACATCGACCCCGAGAAGCTCGCCGAGCCGCTGTCCGACGCCACCACCGGCATCGGCACGAAGGCCGTCGACGCCACGGTCGAGCTGCGCAACGGCAAGCCCGTCGTGGTGCCGGGCAAGGAGGGCGTCGGCCTCCAGCCCGAGGAGATGGCCACCAAGCTGCTGCCGGCCATCGCCGCGACCGGCGACGACCGCAGCGTCGCGATCGAGGCCAAGGTCGTCGAACCCGCGTTCACGACCAAGGACGCGAAGAACCTCAAGATCACCGAGAAGATCAGCGAGTTCACCACCGAGTACCCGCCGGCCGCGTACCGCGACACCAACCAGGGCCGAGCCGCCGAGCTGATCGACGGAACCGTCATCAAGCCTGGCGAGACGTTCAGCTTCAACGACATCGTCGGCGAGCGCACGCAGGCCAACGGCTTCGTCAGCGGAACGGTCATCAACGGTGGGGTGTTCCGCGAGGAGCTGGGCGGCGGTGTCTCGCAGGTGGCGACCACGACCTACAACGCGGCCTTCTTCGGCGGCATGGACGACGTCGAGCACCACCCCCACGCGTTCTACATCGACCGCTACCCGGTCGGCCGGGAGGCCACCGTGTACTGGGGCAGCCTGGACCTGCGCTGGAAGAACCCCACCGACTACGGCGTGCTGGTCCACGCCTACGTCGAGCGCAGCGCGCCCGGCCGCAACGGCCGCATGCACGTGGAGCTGTGGAGCACCAAGGTGTGGGACGAGGTCAGGGCCGGCAAGTCCGCCCGGCGCAACTTCCGTGAACCCGGGAAGCAGTACGACGACTCGGACCGCTGCGTTCCGCAGTCGCCGATCCAGGGCTTCGACATCGACATCTACCGCTCGTTCTACAAGGACGGCAAGCGGGTCAGGACCGAGACCGACACGGCCGTCTACCAGGCGGCCGACACCGTGATCTGCGGCAAGAAGCCGAAGTCCTCCGAGGACGACTGATGCGCCGCGTGGCGGGAGCCTGCGCTGTGCGACGGTCAGTCGTGGCTTTCGCGGTCGTCCCGCCCCCGCCCGCGCCGCCGGTCGCAGCGGTGGTCGACTACCAGCTGGGTGGTGCCTACGAGCCGGCCGACGACGTCGAGGTCGTGACGCGCGACCGCACCGAGGAGCCGGCCGACGGCCGGTACTCGATCTGCTACGTCAACGCGTTCCAGACCCAGCCCGACGCCGGGACCTGGTGGGAGACGCACCACCCGGACCTGCTGCTGCGCGACGACGCCGCACCCGTCGAGGACGAGGGGTGGCCGGGGGAGTACCTGTTCGACCTGTCGACCGAGGAGAAGCGGTTCGAGCTGGCCGAGATCGTGCGCGACTGGTTCGCCCAGTGCGCCGACGACGGCTACGACGCGGTGGAGCCCGACAACCTCGACTCCTACACGCGCTCGGGCGGCCGTCTCGACCAGGCCGACGCACGGGCGTTCGCAGCACTGCTCGTCGCTGACGCGCACGGCGAGCGCCTGGCGATCGGCCAGAAGAACACCGCCGACCTCGACGGCGCGGCCCTCGGCTTCGACTTCGCGGTCACCGAGGAGTGCGCGGTCTACGACGAGTGCCAGGTCTACACGCAGATGTACGGCAGGCACGTCATCGAGATCGAGTACACCGACAACGGCCGCGCCGCCTACGCCGAGGCCTGCCGCGACGACGCCGGCACCCGCTCGATCCTGCTGCGAGACCGCGACGTCGTCCCCGACTCCGACCCCGCCTACGTCTTCGAGCACTGCTGATCCCGGCTGACGAGTCACGAGTTCCCGATGACGAGTCACTGCTTCCCGGTGACGAGTCACCAGTTTCCGGTGACGAGTCGCTCGTTGCGGGTGACGAGTCACTCCCTGACGGCGACCGGTCCGGACGTGGCACGGGTCGAGGTGGTCTCGGGTGGTCCGACCAGGAGCCGTCCGCATCGCGTGACTCGCGAGTGGAAAGCAGCGACTCGCGAGTGGAAAGCAGTGACTCGTGAGTGGAAAGCAGTGACTCGTCAGCGGGGTGGGGCGGCGAGGTAGCGGTACTCGTGGTGGGTCGTGAACCCGAGGCGGGCGTAGAGGGCGAGCGCGGCGGTGTTGTCGGGCATGGTCTGCAGGTAGGCCTTGTCGGCGCCGCGGGCGGCGGCCCACGCGAGCGAGGCGTCGACGATCCGCGTCGCCAGACCCTGGCGGCGGTGCTCGGGCGAGACCTCGCCCGCGCTCAGTCCCGCCCACTCGCCGGTGACGACGACCCGCCCGATGCCCACCACGGGGTCTCCGACGGACGCGAAGCCGACCGTGGGTGGGCCCGTGAGCACCGCCCGCACGACCGCCGGGTCCTCGTCGCCGACCCGCTGGTACAGCGACAGCCAGACGTCGTCGGGATCGTCGGACACCACCACGTCGGCGTCGGCGGGTGGGGGCTGTCGCAGGTCGGCGACCTGGACGACCGCGCCCGGCCGTGACCCGTTCCACGAACGCCACCCGTGCGCCTCGAGATCGCGCTGGCCGCGCGAGCCCACCACGACCTGGGCCAGCGGAGGCAGACCTCGCGCGCGGTAGAAGTCCTCGACCTGGTCGAGCGCGTCGGCGACCGGGAGCCCCGGGTCACCGGTCACGGCGACCGAGTTCGCCCGGCCCGTGAACCCCGCGGCAGCCCGCAGCTCCCACGCGCCCAGGGGTACGGACTCGGTCGCTGGCCAGCCGCGCGACGTGATGCGGGTCAGGTCCTCGGCGTCGACGTCCGACGCGCGCCGGGTGCGCACCGGTCGGTCGGGCACGACCTTCCAGGCGACGACAGCAGCGATCGGGACCTCGGCGATCCGGCCGTCGCGACGTTCGACGACCAGGCGGTCGGTCACCGCGAGGACCCGACCGACGACGTCGGTCGCGGAGCCGTCGTGCACGTGACGGACGCTCACTCGGTGGCCGACCAGGTCGACGGTGGGTCTCACCCGGCCAGCCTACGAAGGGTCTCGGTGTGACCCGGGTCACCCATGGACCATCCATTAGGTGAGCCTCAGGTGCGCAGCCGTGGTGGCGGCGGCGATACTGGTCGACGGACCGCCGAAGGAGATGTGACCCGTGACCTACGTGATCGCCCAGCCGTGTGTGGACGTCAAGGACCGCGCCTGCGTCGACGAGTGTCCGGTGGACTGCATCTACGAGGGCAAGCGGATGCTCTACATCCACCCCGACGAGTGCGTCGACTG
>JALRKU010000280.1 GCA_023254755.1 Aeromicrobium sp.
GTCGGCGGCCGCGCCCCGGCCGGCCGCTGGGGCATGGGCACCCTGCAGGAGCTCGACCACCCGCCGATCTTCGAGACCGTCTCGACGTGGGCGGCCACCGCGCACACCCTCGCCGACATCGCCCCCACCGTCCACGAGGCGTTCAACCGCGCCGGGTCCTCGCACCGCGGGCCGACCTTCGTCGACGTCCCGATGGACGAGTTCTTCAACGCCGGACCTCTGGGCGCCGCCACGGGTCCGGACCGGGCTCCCCTGCAGCCCGACGCCGACGACCTGAACCGCGTCGCTCGACTCCTGCAGGACGCCCACCACCCCGTGCTCGTCCTCGGGACCGACGTCTGGGCCGACGGCGCCGAGGACGCCGCGTCGCGCTTCGCCGCCGAGACCGGCATCCCCGTCATCGCCAACGGCATGGGTCGCGGGCTCCTGCCGGGTGGCCACCCCCAGCTCGTCACCAAGGCCCGCTCCGCCGCGTTCTCGGGGGCCGACCTCGTCGTCGTCGCCGGCACGCCGCTCGACTTCCGTCTCGGCTACGGCGTCTTCGGGGGCAAGGACGGCGCCACGCCGGCGCGGGTCGTCCACCTCGCCGACTCCCCCGGCCAGCTCTCGACCCACGCCGACCTCGCCGGGTCGGCCGCCGGCGACCTGACGCTCGTGCTCGACGGCATCCTGGCCGCACTGCAGTCGGCGCCCGGCTCCCGGCCGGACTGGTCGTCCTGGCTCGGGCAGCTGCAGGACCTCGTCTCCGCCGCGGCCGCGCGCGACGTCGACCTGCTCGCGTCGACCAGCGACCCCATCCACCCGGCACGGATCTACGGCGAGCTGCTCCCCCGCCTCGCCGACGACGCCGTCGTCATCGGCGACGGCGGCGACTTCGTGTCGTTCGCCGGCAAGTTCGTCGAGCCGCGCCGACCCGGAGGCTGGCTCGATCCGGGCCCCTACGGGTGCCTGGGCGCGGGGCTCGGCGCGGCGATGGCCGCCCGCATCGCCCGTCCGTCGGACCAGGTCGTGCTCCTGCTGGGCGACGGCGCGGCCGGCATGTCGCTGATCGACGTCGACACGCTGGTCCGCCACCGCCTGCCGGTGGTCATGGTCGTCGGCAACAACTCGGCGTGGGGCCTCGAGAAGGGGCCGATGCAGTTCCTGTACGGCTACGACGTCGCGGCCGACCTCGCGCCCAACACCCGCTACGACCAGGTCGTGACGGCCCTCGGTGGAGGGGGCGAGCTGGTGACCGATCCACGCGAGATCGGCCCCGCGCTCGACCGCGCGTTCGCGTCGGGCGTCCCCTACCTGGTGAACGTCGCGACGGACGTGCAGGCGCAGTACCCCCGCAACACCACCGGCATCTGATCACCGCAGGCGAGGTCGCGTCGCGACCGAGCCACTGCGCCCCGTGAGCCACTCGGCGCACGGCCCAGCGGGCGAGACGCCGAGGACGCGACGGCGGACCACGCCGGCGCGTGCGAGAGGATGGCGCCGTGGTGGTCCGGGGTGCTCGCGATGTCTGACGCCCCGACCCTGACCCCGGCCGCGTTGCTGCGCCGGAGCCTGCGACGTCATCGCCGGTCGCTGGCGATCGGGTACCCGCTCATCGTCACGTGGCAGCTGTGCGAGACGCTCGTGCCGGTCGTCATCGGGTTCGTCGTCGACCACAGCATCCGCACCGGCCGGGTCAGCGACCTGCTCGAGGCCCTCCCGGCCCTGGTGCTCCTGTTCCTCGTCCTCGCGTTCGCGTACCGGTTCGGGAGCCGCTTCGTCGAGCGCAGCACCGAGACCGAGGCGCACCGGCTGCGGCTCGAGATCGCCGGGCACGTGCTGCACCCGCGCGGCGCCCGCGCCGATCTGCTGCCCGGTGAGATCCAGTCGCTCGCGACGTCCGACGCGGACCTGGTCCCCACCGTGTTCCGCCAGCTCGGCTACACGATCGCCTCGCTCACGGCGATCGTCGTCGTCGCGGCCTACCTGCTCGCGGTCGACGTGGTGATCGGCCTGCTGGTGCTGCTCGGCGTCCCTGCCGTGCTGGCGCTGATCCAGGTCGTCTCGCCCCTGGTCGCACGGCGAACCGCGGCCCAGCAGGAGCGCACGGCGTCGGCGACGGGTCTGGCCGCGGACCTCGTGCAGGGGCTGCGGCCGCTCAAGGGCATCGGGGGCGAGGACGTCGCCCTGCGCCGCTACCGCGCCGCGAGCCGGACCGCGTCCGACGCCACGATCGGTCTGGCCCGCTCGTGGGGGTACCTCGGCGGGCTCACGGCAGCCCTCAGCACCGCCCTTCTGGCGGCCGTCACGCTGGTCGCCGGCACCGCGGCCGTCGAGGGACGCATCACCCTCGGCGAGCTCGTCGCCATCGTCGGCCTCACCCAGTTCCTCGCCGAGCCGATCGGCGCCCTCGGCGACCTCTCGGCGCAGTTCGCCGGTTCCCGGGCGGCAGCCGGCCGCATCGCGGCGTTCCTCGCGACCCCGCGGCTGGTCGCCGACGGTGACGACGTGCCTGCCACCGGCACCTCGACGCTCGCCCTCGCCGACGTCGTCGTCGGCCCCGTGCGCGGCCTGTCCCTCACGACCCGCGACGGCGAGCTGCTCGCGGTGGTGGTCGACGACCCCGCCGTCGGTGACACCCTGCTCTCGGTGCTCGCGGGCGAGAGAGTCGTCGAGTCCGGCGTCGCCGTGCTGGGTGGCGCCGACCTGTCCCGACTCGACCTGGCAGCACGACGGGCCACCCTCACCGTCGCTCCGCACCACACGACGATCAGCGAGGGCACGCTCCGCTCCGTCGTCGACCCCGACGGCTCCCTGTCCGAGGGGGCGCTCGCAGCGGTGCTCCGGGCGTCCGCGGCGCAGGACGTGGTGGACCTGCACCGCGACGGGCTCGAGCGCCGAGTCCGGGCCGAGGGCACCTCGCTGTCCGGTGGACAGCGCCAGCGTCTGGCGCTGGCGCGGGCCCTCGCGGTCGACGCACCGGTCCTGGTTCTCCACGACCCGACCAGCGCCGTCGACGCCGTGACCGAGCAGGTCGTCGCCGACGGCGTGGCCGGCCTGCGGCGCCGGGCCGGTCGGACCACCGTGGTCCTCACCAGCAGTCCCGCCCTCCTGCAGGCTGCCGACCGGGTCGTCGTGGTGCGCGACGGCCGCGCCGCCGCCGAGGGCAGGCACGCCGACCTGCTGGCCGACGCCGCGTACCGCGAGGCGGTGCTGCGATGACGGGCCCGACCCGCGAGCTGCTGCCCGTCGCGTCGGGACGCGATGCGGTGCGGCGGTCGTGGTCGCTGCTGCGCTCGCACGTGGGCTGGCTCGCGGTGACCGTCGTGGCGTTCCTGGTGGCCGGGATCGCGGGCCTCGTGCCGGTGCTGATGATCGGGCGGGTCGTCGACGCCGCCGCGTCCGGCGGCGACCGGTCCGACGTCGTCACTGCGGTCGTGGGCATCGTGGTCGCCGGACTCGTGGCCGCCGTGGCGACCGGGCTGTCGACCGCCTCGCTCGCCCGGGCGGTCGCTCCCGCTCTCGCCTCGCTGAGGGAGGCGGTGCTCGAGCGGGCGCTCCACCTGCCGACCGCGCGCGTCGAGGCGGCAGGCGTGGGCGACGTCGTCTCGCGCGTCGGCGACGACGTCCGCCAGGTCACCGAGTCGCTCGACGAGGCCGTGCCTGCCACCGTGTCGTCGGCCGTCACGCTCGTGTTCACGGTCGGCGGCCTGTTCACGCTGGACTGGCGACTCGGCCTGGCAGGCCTGCTCGCCGCGCCGTCGTACCTGCTCGCTGTCCGGTGGTACGTCCCGCGCTCCGCTCCGCTGTACCGCGACGAGCGGCAGGCGCAGGGCGAGCGGGCCGACGCGCTCGTCACCGGCGTCCAGGGCGCCTCGACGGTGCGGGCGTTCGGACGTGAGGACGACGCGGTCGGGCGCATCGAGCAGACGTCGGCCGCGGCGCTCGCCGTCACCCTGAGGGTGTTCACCCTGTTCACCCGGTTCGGGTTCCGGATGAACATGTCCGAGCTCGTCGGCATGGCCGCCGTCCTGATCGCCGGCTTCTGGACGGTCCGCTCCGGGGCGGGAACCGTGGGTGAGGCGACGGCCGCCGCCCTGTTCTTCCACCGGCTGTTCAACCCGATCGGCGCACTGCTGTTCCTGTTCGACACGGTCCAGGCCGCCGGGGCCGCGACAGCGCGTCTGGTCGGGGTCGCCGATCTGCCTGCTCCTCGCACCGACCGGATCGACCCCGGCACGGCGCCGGACCTGACGCTGACCGGCGTGCGGCACGCCTACGAGGCGGGGCGCGAGGTCCTGGCGCCCCTCGACCTCACGGTCCCGGCCGGCCAGGTCGTGGCGGTCGTCGGCGCGACGGGCGCCGGCAAGACCACCCTCGGCTCGATCGCCGCAGCGGCCCTGCGTCCCTCCGGTGGCGTCGTGCGACTCGGCGGTCACGACCTGCACGCGATCGACGAGGCCGAGGCCCGCCGCCACGTCGCCCTCGTCTCGCAGGAGGTGCACGTCTTCGCCGGCACCGTCCGCGACAACCTCCTGCTCGCCGATGCCGAGGCCACCGACGACGACCTGAGGGCCGCACTGACGACCGTGCTCGCGACGGCGTGGGTCGATGCCCTGCCGTCCGGTCTCGACACGGTCGTCGGCGACCACGGCCACCCGCTCACCTCGCCGCAGGCGCAGCAGATGGCGCTGGCCCGCGTGGTGCTGGCCGATCCGCGGGTCGTCGTGCTCGACGAGGCGACCGCCGAGGCCGGTTCGTCGGGTGCTCGCGACCTGGAGCGGGCCGCGCTGCGGGCCCTGGCGGGCCGGTCGGCCGTCGTCATCGCCCACCGGTTGACGCAGGCCCGCGACGCCGACGTCGTCGTGGTCCTGCACGACGGCGTCGTCGTCGAGACCGGTCGCCACGACGACCTCGTCGCCCGCGAGGGCCGGTACGCGGCGCTGTGGCGTGCCTGGTCCGCGGAGGGCGGGCGCGCGTGAGCGCCGCCGCCGATGAGTCGAGCGATCGACGACGGTCGCGTACGGTGCGGCCATGGACGTGACGGCATCGGTGGTGCACGTGGTCGGCTCGGAGCACACGGCGCGGGCCGTCGGCAGCGGCGACCTCGAGGTCCTCGGCACGCCGGTGGTCCTGGCCTGGTGCGAGGAGGCCACGTGCGCGGCCCTCACCCTGCCGGACCACGCGACGAGCGTCGGGGTGCGGGTCGCGCTGGAGCACCTGGCCGCCAGCGCGATCGGGTCGACGGTCACCGCGACCGCGACCGGCCGGCTCGACGACGACGGCCGCCGCGCCGAGCTCGTGGTCGAGGCCACCGACGAGACGGGCCGGCTGCTGGCGCGCGGCACCGTGGTCCGAGCGGTCGTGGACCGGGAGCGGTTTCTCGCCCGTGTCCCCGCTGTGGAAGAATAGGCCGTCGCACACGAACTTCAGGAGGACCCGTCATGGGCAAGACCGGACGCAAGCGCCGCGCACGTCGCAAGAAGGGCGCGAACCACGGCAAGCGCCCCAACGCGTGAGGCCGTGAACGCCAGAGACCCCCGTCGATCGACGGGGGTCTCTTCGTCTGCGGGCCCGCAGGCCGGGGTCGTCAGAGCTGCTTGGTCTCGGTGATCTGCACGCTCACCGTGCGGATCGACAGCAGCACCTTCTCGCGCAGCGGCGGCGGCGCCTTCTCGGCGCACGAGCGGGAGACGAGCTGCTTGACGATGCGCTCGAGGTCGTACGCCGTGAGGCACTCGCTGCAGTCGTCGATGTGGGCCTGGATCTCGGCGCAGCTGGCGGTGTCGATCTCGCTGTCGATGAACAGGTAGAGGTTCTCGAGCGCCTTCTCGCAGTCGGGTCCGTCGCACGCGCCCATCAGGCGTCACCTCCCGTGCTGACCGCCATGCCGCGGTCGCGCGCGTACTCCGAGAGCTGCTCGCGGAGCATGCGACGCCCGCGGTGGAGCCGCGACATCACGGTGCCGATCGGGGTGCCCATGATCTCGGCGATCTCCTTGTAGGCGAAGCCCTCGACATCGGCGAGGTAGACCGCGATCCGGAAGTCCTCGGGGATGGCCTGCAGCGCGTCCTTCACG
>JALRKU010000246.1 GCA_023254755.1 Aeromicrobium sp.
TGCATGACGTTGTGGCCGATCTCCATGTTCTCGAGGATCTTGGAGATGCCGAGCATGACGGCGCCGGCGGCGAGCACCCAGAGGTTGAACACGCCGGCGAGCACGGTCACGCGACCGAGGACCTCGAAGGCCTGCTGGACGCGGATGACGCGGCGGATGTAGTTCGCGTCGGCCTGTCCGAGGTCGTCGAGCACGCGCTGACGCACGGCGTCGAGCTCGTCGCCGAACTCCTCGAGCTGCTCGTAGGTCATGACGTCGGTGCCGATGGTGGCGCGACGGGTGGGGTCGAGGCCGACGAGCGGCTGCGGCGCCTCGTTGTGGCCGCGGGCGTCGTAGTCGACCGGGGTGCGACGGCGGTGTGACATCTGGTGCCTCCTGGTGGTCGGTCGGTGAAGGGTGGGATTCAGAGGGCGACGGTGACGTCGCCGACGGGGACGTTGACGCAGACCTTGATGGTCTCGTCGGTGTTGGCGCAGACCTCGCCGGTGACGACGTGGCGGACGGCGCCGCTGAGCTTCTTGACGGCGCACGTGTTGCAGACGCCCATGCGGCAGCCGAACTCGGGGGTGAGACCGGCGGCCTCGGCCTGCTCGAGAATGGTGGCGCCGGTGTTCTCGGCCTCGGTGTCGCTGGCGTCGAACGTGACGGTGCCGGTGGCGTCGGCGGCGTCGAGATCGACGCTCGGCACCTTGAAGTACTCCTGGCGCAGCATCTCGGCGGCGCCGAGCTCCTCGTAGGTGTCGCGGACGCCGGCGATGAGGCCGGCCGGGCCGCACACGAAGGTGAGCGTCTCGGTGGGGTCGATGCCGAGGTGCTTGAGGTGGTCGACGACGAAACGACCCTCGAGCGCGGCGCCCGCCTCGGGTTCACGGGTGAAGACGCGGACGACGTCGACGTTCTCGGCCTGCTCGAGCGCGTCCAGCTCGGACGTGAACATCTCGTCGGTGCGCGAGCGGGCGTAGTGCAGGAAGGTGATGCGGCCGCGGTGTCCGCGGTCGCGCAGCGTGCGGACCATCGACATGACCGGCGTGATGCCGGACCCGCCGCTGATCAGCAGCAGGTTCTCGGGGACCTGGTCGGGGAGGACGAACTCGCCCTTCGCCTGCGACAGGTAGACGACGGCGCCGGGGGTCAGCTCCCGGTGCAGGAACTGCGAGACGTAGCCGTCGGGGTGTGCCTTGACCGACACGGTGAACGTCCGCCGGCCGGTCGCGGCGCTGCTGCTGACCGAGAACACGCGCACCTTGCGGGTGCCTTCGACCTCGATGCCGAACTCGACGTGCTGGCCGGGCCGGAAGCCCTTCCAGGCGCCGTTGGGGCGCAGCTCGACCGTGCTCGCGTCGCCGGTCTCGCGACGTACCTCGACGACCCGCGCCCGCACGGCCTCGGCCGTGGCGAGCGGGTGCAGTCGCTCGAGGTAGTGGTCAGGGTGGTGGGGCGACGTCAGCGCGCGGGCCGGCCGCGACGCGAGTGCGCTGCGAATGATGCCCATGATCCCGCCTTCACGAGTGAGTGAACATGCGTACACTCAAATACTGCAACGTGTGGCGCCTACTCGCAAGTAGTCGGCTGCGTGAGCCGCAGCACTCGGAACACGAGTGTTCACCGATTCGGCGGAGAATAGGCTGGGACCATGACGGACAGCGCCCTCGAGACGACGCGAGCCGCCCAGAAGGAGCGGACGCGGCAGTCGATCATGGACGCCGCGCTCCGGCTGTCCCACGAGCAGGGATTCGCCCAGATCAGCCTGCGCCAGGTCGCTCGTGAGGCCGGCGTCGTGCCGACGGCGTTCTATCGGCACTTCGAGTCGATGGACCAGCTGGGCCTCGCGCTGGTGGAGCAGTCGTTCTCCACGCTGCGGCGGATGATCCGGGACGCGCAGCGCGACCCCGACACCTTCGCCAACATCATCGACGCGTCGGCTGAGATCCTGGTGCGCGTCGTGAAGCAGAACAAGGAGCACTTCGGCTTCGTCGCGCGGGAGCGCAACAGCGGCTCCGACGTGGTGCGTCTGGCGATCCACCGCGAGCTGGAGCTGTTCATCGCCGAGCTCTCGGTCGTCCTGGTGCGGTTGCCGCACATCGGCAGCTGGTCCTCCGACGACGTCAGGCTCGCTGCCGGGCTGTTCGTGCGCAACATGGTCTACCGCGCCGAGCAGGTCGTCGCGATGCCCGACGGTCGCACGGACCGTGAGGAGGAGATCAAGGACAAGGCGCGCCGCGAGATGCGGATGATCGTCCTCGGCTTCGAGAAGTGGTCGTCCGACGGCTGAGCCCGGCCCCGCAGGACGACAGGTCCGGCGAGAGAGGCAGCGTCAGGCGGCCGAGGTGTCGCCGGACTTCGCGGCGAGGGCGACCTCGGCCCACTGGTCCTGAGCGGCCGACGCGAGCTTGTCGAGGGCGATCTTGAAGATGTCGTCGCCGAGCTGGTCCTCGAGGAGCCACAGGATGCCCGGGTCGGACTCGAACTCGGCCGACCACTCGACGTAGCAGGTGGTGTCGCGGTGGTCCTCGACGACGATCGTGGCGCGGTGGTCCGTGATCGGGAACGGCGGCTCGGGCATCGAGTAGGTGAGCGTGCGCGTCGCGGCGTCGCGGTCGCCGACGGTGACGACGAGCTCGGGCGAGGCCTCCGGACCGCCTTCGTAGATGTTCAGCCGCGGGTGCCAGACGGCGAAGTCCTGGACCAGGTCCCACACGCGATCTGCGGGTGCGGCGACGAACGTACGACGGGCGATACGGGGCACGAGAACTCCTTCGGCTGCTGCTGTGCGTAGTCAATCGCGTGACGCGGCGCACGCGCGAATCCTCGGGGTGAGGGATTGCTCACGTCGGGGCCGCTGCGAACGTCCGTGGGGAGGCGCGGCGAGACCGCCGGCGCAGCGATGGCACCTGACCCGTTCCGGTGGTAGCTTCAATGCACTTCCACGGGAGGCGCGATGGACCTGCTGGCGACGGTCGATGCGGTGCAGACGTCTGCGGTCGTCCACGACGACGGCGACGCCGTGCTCGTGGGGCTGCGACTCGACGACGGGTGGGCCGTCGGCGTGCGACTCGCCCCGGGGGAGCAGCGGCACTGGGACGTGCGGCAGCTGCTGCTCAGCCCGCCGACGGGCGACGGCATCGAGAGCCAGGCCGTGAGGGACCTGCCCCTCGGCGTGCTTCTCGCCGAGGCGCGCCGCCTGGCCACGCGCCGTGCACGGGAGGGCCACGCTGCGCTGCTGCTCCCCGATCTCGTGGCCCATCGCGGGTCGCGCCTCGGCGGCGACGACCTGGCGCTCGCCGCAGTCGCCGAGGCCTACGCCCGCCTGGTCGCCGAGGGCGATCGCGCGCCGGCGCGAACGCTCGCCAGCAGGCACGGAGGCGTCGCCGGCACGTGGACGAACCGGGTCACCGCAGCGCGGCGGCGCGGGTTCCTCGACGAGGTGGGTGTGGGTGCCGCGGGTGGGAGGCTGACCGACGCGGCCCAGGAGGTCCTGCGCTCGGCGCGCTGAGGCAGGCCGCCGTGTCTGCCGGGTCGTCGAGCTGCGGACAGCCTGACGCCAATGTCCTAGCATCGCCTCGTGAAGTACACGTACCGGGCCGTCCTGGCCGTCGCACTCCTGGTCGGCTTCTACGTCCTCGCGCTGGCGATCGTCGGGGGCCTCGTCGTGCTCGTGGTCGAGGCGGTGATCCACGGAGTCTCGGGCGCCGCTCTCGCCAAGCTGGCGATCGTCGTCGCGATCGTCGGGTTCGCCGTGGTCAAGGGACTGGTCGCACGGCCGCGGGCCGACAGCGAGCCGGACGGAGTACTCGTCGATCCGGCCGAGCAGCCGGCTCTGTGGGCCGAGGTCCGCGAGCTGGCCGAAGCGGTGGGAACGCGCACTCCGGACGAGATCCGCCTCGTGCCGCAGGTCAACGCGGCGGTGAGCGAGGACAGCCGGCTGCTCGGGCTCGTCTCCGGCACACGTCGGATGTACGTCGGTGTCCCGCTGCTGCTCGGCCTGGACCGTGCCCAGGCTCGCTCCGCCCTCGCTCACGAGCTCGGGCACTACTCGGGACGCCACACCGCGCTGGGCCCCGTCACGTACCGGGGCAAGGAGGCCATCGCGCGGGTCCTGCAGAACCTCGGCGAGGACTCGCTGGTCGGCAAGCTGCTGCTCCAGTACGGGAAGCTCTACTACGCGGTCTCCCACTCCGTGGAGCGCAAGCAGGAGCTCGAGGCCGACGAGTTCAGCGCCCGCCTGGCCGGCCGCGAGGCCGCCGCGTCGGCGCTGGCCGAGCTCCCCGGGCTCGATGCGGCGTGGGGCCACTTCGTCGAGGACTACAGCGGTCTCGGCCGCGAGTCCGGACTGCGGCCGGCGCACCTGTTCGACGGCTTCGCGTCGCTGCTCGCCGACCCGTCGACTCGCGAGCAGCTGGCACGAATCCGCGAGGAGGCGCCGGAGCCTGCGCGCTCGGCCTACGACACGCACCCGCCGATCAGCCAGCGCGTCGCGGCGATCAGGTCGTCCGACGCCCCCGACGTCGTCGCGGCGGTCGGACGCGACTCGGCGACGACGCTGCTCGACGACCCGCCGGCGGCATTCGCCGCGCTCGAGCAGCACCTCTACGACGGCTCGACTCTTCAGCCGGCCCCGTGGGACCACCTCGTGGAGGCTCACGGTGCCCTCGTCGCGTCGAGCAACGCGCAGTCGTTGGCGAACCTCCTCCGCGAGGCAGGTGACGACACGACGATCCGTTCGGCGGTCACGCGCCTCGCAGGCGCAGGGCGCACGGGCCTGCTCGGCGGCGAGCACCCGATCGAGGACGAGCGCGCTGTGATCACCCGGCTCGTGGGCGACGCCGCTGCGCAGCAGCTGGTCGCCTCGCGCGGTGCACGATTCGCCGTGAGCTGGTCAGGGCCGGCGTTCCTCGTCGGTGACGACGGCGAGTCGGTCGACCCATGGACGGCCGCCGCCACCGCCGAGACGTCGGCCGACGACGCGCTCGCCCGCCTCTCGGCGCTCGGTGTCGACGTCGACGCGGCGCTGCCCGAGAGCACCCAGTCGCCGGTGCACGACGACCACGACGAGGACGCCCTGATCGGTGGGGTCGCGCCGGT
>JALRKU010000282.1 GCA_023254755.1 Aeromicrobium sp.
GCATCGCCTTCAGGACGGTGTCCGACCCCGACTGCAGCGGCATGTGCAGCTGCGGCATGACGTTGGGCGTCTCGGCCATCGCGGCGATGACGTCGACGGTGAAGTCCTTGGGGTGCGGGCTCGTGAAGCGCACGCGCTCGAGCCCCTCGATCTCGCCGCACGCGCGCAGGAGCTTGGCGAACGCCTGCCGGTCGCCGAACTCGACGCCGTACGCGTTGACGTTCTGGCCCAGGAGCGTCACCTCGACGACGCCGTCGGCCACGAGCGCCTCGATCTCGGCCAGGATCTCGCCGGGGCGGCGGTCCTTCTCCTTGCCGCGCAGGCTCGGGACGATGCAGAACGTGCAGGTGTTGTTGCAGCCGACGCTGATCGAGACCCAGGCGGCGAACACCGAGTCGCGCTTGGTGGGCAGCGTGGACGGAAAGACCTCGAGCGACTCGAGGATCTCGACCTGCGCCTCCTCCGCGATGCGCGCCCGCTCGAGCAGCACCGGCAGCGACCCGATGTTGTGGGTCCCGAACACGACGTCGACCCACGGCGCCCTGGCCGTGATCGTGTCGCGGTCCTTCTGGGCCAGGCACCCGCCGACCGCGATCTGCAGGTCGGGCTTCTCGGCCTTGATCTTGGCCATGTGCCCGAGGTTGCCGTACAGCTTGTTGTCGGCGTTCTCTCGCACCGCGCAGGTGTTGAACACGACAAGGTCGGCCTGCTCGCCCTCGACCGGCTTGGCGTAGCCGGCCGTCTCGAGCAGACCCGACAGCCGCTCGCTGTCGTGCACGTTCATCTGGCACCCGTAGGTGCGCACCTCGTAGGTCTTCGCCTGCGGCGTTCCGGTGACAGTCATGACCGGACAAGTCTACGGGCCGGCGATCCGATCGATCTGCAGCGCGGGGACGTGGTCGGCCGGGCCGGGCCAGGCCGGGAAGTCGAAGACGCCGGCGATCACCTGCATCGGGTAGTCCGGCGACTGCGGCACGGTGCGCTGGTGGCGCCCGTCGATCGAGAAGTCGACGCGGTCGGGGTGCCAGTCGACCGCGTAGTCGTGCCACGCCGCGACGTCCAGGTCGAGCCGGGGGGCCGTGAAGTCGTCGACCAACGCCGGATCACGGAACGGGTGGACACCTGAGCCGACCTCGGCTCCCCCGTCGGCGACGGTCCGGCCGAAGACCTCGAACAGGCAGATCTCTCCACAGCGCTCGGGCGCGTCCTCCAAGCCGACCATCCACACCGAGGCCATCGACCGCGCTGACAGGTCCATCCGGGCGCGCACCTCGATCCGTCCGCCCTGCGGGGCCCATCCGATCCACAGCGGCTCGGGCGACACCACCTGCTGGTCGTCGAGGAACGGCTGCTGACCCGAGAACGAGCCCGACTGGATCGCCGAGACCCGCAGCGGCTCGGCATGGGTGTCGGAACACCAGCGCGGCTGGTCGGGTGGGATCGACAGCGTCAGCACCGAGTCGGCGGTCGACCACGTCGCGGCCGACTCGGCCCGGGAGCTCCAGTGCGGCAGGTAGTGCGGGAGCCAGCGGTCGGGGTCGAGCGAGTCGAAGTCGTCGACGAAGCCGCTCACCAACCAGGCCTACAGCTGGCGGCGGTTGTTCTGACCGTTGACGACGAGGCTGGTGATCAGGCCGAGCGCGCCGGCGACCATGAGGATGTAGCCGGTCGTGACCAGGTCGATGGCCTCGACGGAGTCGCGCACGGCGAACGAGAGGATCGCGCCGACCGCGATCAGGGCGATGGAACCACCGATGAACATGGGACCTCCTCGGACCGTTCCGTCGACCCTAGGCGCTCGGCGGACCGCGCGCATCCCGTCGTCGGCGTCGTCAGCGCTTCTTCGGGGTCACCCAGATGTGGATCGTGCCCTGCACGGTCACGGTGCCGTCCTTCGTCACGGCCCTGACGCTCACCGGCACGTCGGGAGCCGCCGCCCAGTCGGCCACGGTGGTCTCGGCGATGCAGGTCAGGTCGGTCGTCGACTTCGCGAGGTACTCCACCTCCATCCCCTTCGGCAGCCAGCGCATGTCGTCGGGGCAGGTGGCCTCGGCGAGCAGCCCCATCGCCGCCTCGAGCCCGTTGCAGGCCGCGATCGCGTGCACCGTGCCGATGTGGTTCTTGGTCGACCGGCGCTTCGGCACCACGACCTCGGCCCGATGCGCCGCCATCTCGCGCACCGCGATGTGGGCCGACGCGAAGTACGGCGCCTTCTGCGAGAACGCGATCGAGAACAGGCGCTTGCCCTGGGGCTGCCGGGTCAGCTGGCGGTACAGATCGAGAGTCGACGACATGCCCTGATGTTACCGCGCGGTAACCGAGTCTGACCAGGACCTACGGCCGTGGGCGCAGCCAGCGCGCCAGCAGTGGCACCAGGGCGAGCACCACGACCAGCCGGAACAGCTGCAGCGCCATGACGTAGGTGACGTCGGCGCCGCCGTCGACCGCCGTGGCGAGCACCGCGAAGAGCCCGCCCGGCGTCGTCGCGAGATAGGCGGTGAGGCCGTCGACCGACGTGAATCGGGCCAGGGCCGCTGCCAAAGCACCGGTGACGACCATCAGGAGCAGGATGAGCGCCAGCACGGCCGGCAGCATCCGGGCGATCGACGCCAGGCTGTCGCGGGTGAACCGCAGACCCACCTGCAGGCCGATGCCGCCAAACGCGAGCCACTGCAGCGGTGTCGGCACCACGACGTCGCCCACCACGCCCGTGGCGGCGACCACCGCCCCGACCGCCAGCGGACCGAGCAGCGCCATCGTCGTGATCGGCACCAGGCGGGCCAGCACCAGGCCTCCGACGACGGCGGCCGCCGTGTAGCCGAGGTCGTGCCACGCGCCGGCACCGCCCAGGTCGAGAGATCCGCGGCCTGCCGGTGGGTGAAAGACGGCGGCGGTGACGAGCGGCAGCGAGATCAGCACGATGACGACGCGCAGGAACTGCACCACGGTCACCACGCGGTCGTCGGCACCCAGCTCCCGTGCGACCGCCACGACTCCCGACGCACCGCCGGCGATGAGCGAGTAGACGCCCGTGACCGCCGAGACGTCACGGCGGCGTGCGAGCAGCAGGCCCGCCACCACGCTGAACCCGACCGTCACGACGGTGACGAGCACGAGGACCGGCGCGTCGTCGACCATGCGCCGCACCGCCGGCCCGCTGATCTGGGTGCCGATCACGGCGCCGATGAGGGCCTGCGCGACCCGGAACGGCAACGGCGGCACCTCGAGGGATCGCGCCGACCACAGGGCGTGCACCATCGCCGCGAGGAGGGAGCCGAACAGCACCGCCGACGGGGCGCCGAGCCACGTGAGCACCGCACTGGCCGCGACCGCGCCGACCAGCAGCCGGACGACCGCAGGAACCGCGGATCCTCCGGTCGTGGTCATCACCACCAGGATAGGTCCGCAGGGCTGGGCGGCACCGCCGGCCGGCCGTTTCAGCAATGCTCAGAGCGAGTCGAGCGGTTCGGCCTCGGCGCCGAGCTCGATGCGGACCACCTCGTAGGCCAGCCCCGGCGGATAGCCCTTGCGAGCGAGCATGCCGACCAGGCGCCGGGTCCGGACCTGGTCGTCGAGGCCCCGCATCGAGCGCAGCTTGCCCTGCACCAGACGGTGGGCGGCCTGTCGCTCGTCGTCGGGATCGATCTCGTCGAGGGCCTCGCGGACGACCTCGTCGTCGACGCCCTTGCGGCGCAGCTCGAGCGCCAGCGCGCGCGACGCCAGTCCCTTGCCACGCCGCCGGCCGTCGATCCACGACCGGGCGAACGCGGCGTCGTCGACGAGGCCGGCCTCCTCGAAGCGGTCGAGGACCTCGGTGGCCACCTCGGCAGGCACGCGCCGCTTGGCGAGTGCCTGCTCGAGGTCGGACCGGCTCCGGGGACGCTCGGCCAGCCGGTCGTAGACGACCTGCTTGGCCAGGCTGCGCGCCTCGGCGGGGTCGATCGCGTCGACCTCGTCGGGCACGGCGTCGGACATCGTCAGAAGTCGATGTCGGTGGGCGGCTCGACCGCTGCCACGGCCGGGTCGTCGGCGGCCTGGTCGGCCGCGTGCACGCCGATGCCCAGGTGCTTCTTGATGCGCTGGTCGAGCTCGTCGGCCAGGTCGGGGTTGTCGCGCAGGAACTGCCGCGCGTTCTCCTTGCCCTGTCCGAGCTGATCGCCCTCGTAGGTGTACCAGGCACCGGCCTTGCGGACGAAGCCCGCGTCGACACCGACGTCGATCAGGCTGCCCTCGCGGCTGACCCCCTGGCCGTACATGATGTCGAAGCATACGGAACGCCACGATGAGACACTAAAGCAGCAGCTGCGAGATTCTGTTTTAGAAAGCCTCTTGCAGCTGAACGAAAAGTAGGGCACAGATATCTTTGCTACAAATGTAAGTGCGCGACCACTGAGTCCACTGGCCATTTGGCTATTGAATCATCATCAGGCCTCTCAAACTCCGATTATCAATCAGATCATCCAAAAGTTCCTGATGAATTGTCAGTCAGAGTCCGAGCGTTTTTTCCTCATGTGGAGCTTGGTCTT
>JALRKU010000313.1 GCA_023254755.1 Aeromicrobium sp.
GTGGCGCCGTGCTGGTCGCGGTACCAGCCGGCAGCGGGCAGTGGGGCGACGTCGGGCGAGTGCTCCCCGGGACCGCCGGCGTCGCTCATGGCGCCAGGCCAGAGCGGTGACGCCGCGGCGCCGGCATCAGGCCGATCTCCCGCCCGAGCGCCCGACACGATCAACCACACCCCGCCGCCGCCCAGGAGGATCGGCACGAGGTAGAACCCCAGCCGTTCGGCGCCGCTCGCGAACGGCTGGTCGGCACCGTTGGAGAGGCCGACGAGGGCGAGCAGGACGAGCACGCAGCCCACGACGATCTTCCACGTGGTCGGCCCACTCGCCGGCTGCACGGCACCGTGCTGGTCCGGCGACCAGGACGCTTGGGCACCGCTCGCCGCTCCCGCGGGATGGTTCGATGCCGGTTGGGCCGTGTGCGAGGTCCACGCCTGGCCGTCCCACCACCGCATCGTGCCCTGCTGGTCCGGATACACCCGGCGGGCGGTGGGGTCTGCTCGGTCATGACGTTCATCGTAGGAGGGCGACACGCCGCGGCGACTCCCGGACGTCGCAGCGTGTCGGGTCCGCGCCGCGGGTGGCCCTGCGTCCCGACGGCGGCCTCGCTCAGCGACGGCCGAAGAGCAGGTGGAACGGTCGGATCGCGAGGGTGACCAGCGGCCGGCGGCCGGACAGGAACGCGAGGGGACCGTCGCCGTCGAACGCCCAGAGACCACGAACCACGCCCAGCCGCGCCGAGCCGCGCACCGGCGACACGAGGAGGTCGCCGTCGCGGTCCTGGGCGATCCGGAATCCCAGGGGGAGCCGGAACGGCAGCCGGCGCGTGCGGCTGAGCTCGAGCGAGGCGATGCCGTCGGCGCGGTACGCCGCGCCGGTCTCGCGGTCGAACTCGGCGAGGTCCTTCGGGATGGCCCAGAGGGCTCGGCCGCCGTCACGCGACGCGGGGGAGTCGAACCAGATGTGGGTGATGGAGACGCGGGGCCGCACGCCCTGACGGACCAGCTGCGTGGCCATGATCTCGTCGTAGGTGAGCGGGCTCGGCTCGTCGTAGCGGAAGAACGCCGCGGCCACGACGGTCCGTCCGAGGATCCGCACCACCGGCGTCGAGGCGCTGTGGGGCGGCGGTGCCACACCCTTCGGCAGCAGCCAGACGCCGACGAAGGCGTGGCCGTGCAGGTCCCAGGGCTCTGCTGGGTAGCTCACGCCCACGTGAACGCCCCCGGCTCGAGCGTGCGGGTGCGTCGGGCGTAGGGGTGCGTCGACCCCGGCCAGTTCGAGGTGATGCGGCCCGAGCGGTGCCGGTACCAGCTGTCGCAGTGCGCCCACGCCGAGTGCTCCAGCTCGTCCTGGACGCTGCGGTCGTACTCGGCCTCGGCGCTCTCGGTGACCTCGACCCGGCGGTAGGCGCCCGCCGCCATCCGGTCGACGACCTGCCGCATGTGACGGGCCTGCGCCTCGAGCATGTAGATGATCGAGCCCCCGCCGAGGTTGGTGTTGGGGCCGTACGAGATGAGCAGGTTCGGGAACCTCGGCGCGTGGATGCCGAGGTACGCGTGTGCTCCGTCGACCCATTGGGTGGCCAGCTTGGTGCCGTCACGCCCCGTCACGTCGATCGAGGACAGGAAGTCCTGGGCGTCGAAGCCGGTGCCATAGATGATCACGTCGGCGTCGTGCACGCTGCCGTCGGCTGCGACCACGCCGGTGGGCGTGACCTCGCTGATGCGCTCGGTCACCACGTGCACGTGCGGCAGCGCGAGCGTCGGGTAGTAGTTGTTCGAGAACAGGATGCGCTTGCAGCCGATCGGGTAGTCGGGGGTCAGCTTGGCCCGCAACGCGTCGTCCGGCACCTGGCGGCGCAGGTGGTGCTCGGCCCACTTCTGGTTGAGCCGGCCGACCCGCGACTGGTCGTCGAGACCACGCGAGAACTGCTCGGCGGCGGCCCAGAACAGCGGTCGCTCGAACCGGATCATCGGCTTGTACCAGCGGGCGAACGGGCCGTCGAGCTTCGGCAGGATCCAGTTCGCCGACCGCTGGAACAGCGTCACCTCGGCGGCCTGCTCGGCGACCGGCGGCACGAGCTGGATGGCGCTCGCGCCCGTGCCCACCACCGCGACCTTCGTGCCGGTGAGGTCGACCGAGTGGTCCCACTCGGCGGAGTGGAACGACGGACCCTCGAACGTGTCGATGCCGGGCACGGCCGGCAGGACGGGGCGCGACAGCTGGCCGATCGCCGGCACCAGCACGTCGACGGTGTCGGTCCCGCCGTGGCCGAACGTGACGGTCCACGACGTCGTCTCCTCGTCCCACGCCGCGGCGACGACCTCGTGGGAGAACCGGATGCGGGGAGTGATGCCGAACGCGGCGGCGGTGTCGTGCAGGTACTCCAGGATCTGGTCCTGCAGACCGTAGCGCCGGTGCCAGCGGGTGCTCTGCGCGTAGGAGAACGAGTACAGCGGCGACGGCACGTCGCAGCCCGCCCCTGGGTAGGTGTTGTCGCGCCAGACGCCGCCGAGCGAGTCGGCGCGCTCCCACAGCCGGACGTCGCTGTGGCCGGCGCGGGTCAGCTCGATGGCCACGGACAGCGCGCCGAAGCCCGATCCGATGATGCCGATGCGCAGCGGACGGTCGGTCATGCGTGCTCCTGTCGGACGAACAGCAAGATGGTCGAGGTGAGCAGCGAGACCGCCTCCTCGCGTGTCAGGGTGCCCCGCTGCAGCCACTCGCGGCAGACGGACTTGAACAGGGGCGCCGTCGATCGCAGCCTGACCCGCAGCGCCTCGTCGTCGGGCAGTCCGATCGCGTCGAGCACGAGGCGGGCAGCCCGTTCGTCGGCGGCGTCGATCACCGCCTGGACGTCGCTGCTGCCGTGCAGGTTCGCGGCGCCGCTGGCGTTGACCCAGGCCTGGCCGTACTCGCCTGCCGCGTCCAGGATCCACTCGACGACCAGCCTGGTGCGCTCGTCGAGGGGCTTGTCGGGGAAGTAGGGCAGCTCGGGCTCGGGCATCACGACCGAGCGCCGCATCGCCTCGAGGAACAGCTCGCGCTTGTCGCCGAAGTAGTGGTTGATCAGCCCCCGCGCCACCCCCGCCTCGTGCGCCAGGGCGGCGGTCGACACCTGGTCGTAGGGCTGCTCGGAGTACAGGCGCTGGGCGGCCGCCACGATCTGCTCGCGGCGCACCTCGGGTGCGAGCCGGACGCGGGCGGGGGTGGACACGGCACACAGGCTGGCAGGCTATTGGCAGAGTGTCAATAACTCCCTATGCTGTGGCCCATGACACAGCGCGACTACGACGTCCTCGTGATCGGCTCCGGCTTCGGCGGCAGCGTCGCCGCCCTCCGCCTGACGGAGAAGGGGTACCGGGTCGGCGTGCTCGAGATGGGCCGGCGGTTCGCCGACCACGAGCTGCCCAAGACCTCGTGGCGGGCTCGGCGCTACCTCTGGGCGCCGTGGGCTCGGTGCTTCGGGATCATGCGGATCACGCTGCTCAAGGACGTCCTCATCGCGTCCGGCACGGGTGTCGGAGGTGGGTCGCTGGTCTACGCCAACACGCTCTACGAGCCGCTCGACGACTTCTTCCGCGACCCGCAATGGGCGTCGATCACCGACTGGAAGGACGAGCTGGCGCCGCACTACGCGCAGGCGCGCAAGATGCTCGGCGTGACGACCTACCCGGGACGCACTCCGGCCGACGAGCTCATCGAGGCGATCGCGAAGGACTACGGGGTGGGCGAGACCTTCCACCCGGCCGACGTGGGCGTGCTCTTCGGCGACGAGGGTGGCGTGGAGGTCGACGACCCGTTCTTCGGCGGCGCGGGACCGTCGCGGCGCACGTGCATCGACTGCGGGGCCTGCATGACGGGGTGCCGGCACGACGCCAAGAACACGCTGGTCAAGAACTACCTGCACCTGGCCGAGGGGGCTGGCGCCGAGGTGCGTCCCCTCACGACGGTCGTCGACGTGCAGCCCGACGGCGACGGCGGCTACCGCGTCCGGACCCACCGCACGGGCAACCGGCTCCGCCGCCGCACGTTCACCGCCGACCACGTCGTGTTCGCGGGCAACGCGCTCAACACGCAGAACCTGCTGCACCGCCTGCGTCGCCGATCCCTGCCGGGACTGTCGCCGCGCATCGGCGAGCTCAGCCGGACCAACTCCGAGGCCGTGCTGTCGGCCCGCTCGTCGGACCCGAACGCCGACTACACGCCCGGCGTGGCGATCACCTCCTCGTTCCACCCCGACGACCGCACCCACGTCGAGCCCGTGCGCTACGGGCGGGGCTCGGGTGCGCTGAGCCTGATGAACATGGCACTGCCCGATCGTCCGGGTCCGGGAGGCCGTCTGCGTGCCGTGCTCCGCGGGTACCGGGTGCTCGGACTGCGCGGCACGCTGCGCATGCACTCGCCCCGGCGCTGGGCCGAGCAGTCGATCGTCGTGCTCGTCATGCAGTCGCTGGACAACTCGATCACGACCTACCTCAAGCGCGGGATCCTGGGCCGGAGGATGTCGAGCAGGCAGGGCGTGGGAGAGCCCAACCCCGACTACATCCCGGTCGCCGACGACGTGGCGAAGGAGATCGCTCGCCGCACGAACGGCTACGCCGGCAGCTCGACCGGCGAGCTCGTGGGCGTGCCGCTCACCGCGCACTTCATCGGTGGCTGCGTCATCGGCACGTCCGCCGAGACCGGCGTGATCGACCCGTACCAGCGGGTGCACGGCTACGCGGGCCTGCACGTCACCGATGGGTCGGCGATCACGGCGAACCTGGGCGTCAACCCGTCGCTGACCATCACGGCGCAGGCGGACCGGGCGATGGCGGTCTGGCCCAACCGCGGCGCCGCCGATCC
>JALRKU010000370.1 GCA_023254755.1 Aeromicrobium sp.
CAACCAGACGGAGGAGGCTGTCGCTGCCGACCTCGTAGGTGGACATCTGCCAGGGATGCAGGCTCGCAAGGCACTGCAGGACTAGGTACTGCGCGACCTCGTCCATGGTGGCCCTGCTCAGCAGGAAGTTCACCAGCATGACGCCGACGAAGCTGAAGATCGCGATCGTCATGACCTTGCGGAACTTGTCCGTGACCTGGATGTTGAAGAACTTGTACGCGGCCAACGTGCCGCCGAAGGCCACCATCGTGCCGACCACGGCCTGCGCCACGATCGAGGTGTCGCCGACGAAGGACGCGACGAGCTTGGAGAATCCTCCGACGAATGCCCCCTCCGCAATCGCGTACCCGATGACCAAGGGCGGGCTGACGACCTTCTTGAAGGAGTTGACGAGCGACAGCACCAGGCCGACGATCGCGCCACCGAAAGTGATCATGTACGCGCGCTGAACGGCGTCCTCGTTCACGGAGAAGCCGGACTCGTCGAGGATCTGGCCGATCGAGATCCAGGCGACGGCTGCGGCGACGACGAGCACGCCGAGCGTGACGGCGGTCTTCTCGACGACGTTCTCCAGCGTCATCCGGCCCGTGCCCGTGCCGGTGTGCGTGGGGTTGTTCGACCCGTCGAGATCGATCTGCCACCGCGACGGATCGGTCTGGACCGCCGCGCGTCCGTTGAACTCGGAGTTGTTGGCGAAGACAGGATTACGGCTCTGCATGGTTCCCTCCGTGGGAGTGGTGCGGCCAGCGATTGGCCGGACCGGTGTGCTCACCCTATCCAACGCTCGAGACAACCCGTTTGCTCCCGAGATCACTCGTTGTTCGGCGAAACCTTCTCCATCGGCTCGCCCGTCGCCGAGCGGTCCACCGCGGGCACCTTGACGAAGGGTCCGTCGCGGAAGGCGCGCTCCTTGTCGGGGTCCGGCGACGGATCCGGGACGGGGTTGCCCTCCTCGTCCATCGTCGTCATGAACGTGACGGCCAGCGGGTAGACGTTGAACACCTGGGCGCCGGTCTCGAGCGTCGCCGGCAACGGCACGACGGGCGAGTCCTCCCCGAACCGGTTGGTCACCAGCGGGTTGCCGTCCACGTCGAACAGCTGCACGTCGCGCAGCGGGCGGCCCTTCGCGTCGTAGGCGTACACGTTCTCCAGAGCCTGACCGTTGAAGGAGAGGCCCTGACCCTGGATCTGGGCCTGGGCGTCCTGGTAGCCGATCTCGTAGTCGTCGCTGTCGTAGGAGGTGGCCGAGGAGCTCGAGTCAGCGAACAGCGCCACCGGCAGCAGCAGCACCGCCGCGACGACGTTCCCCGAGGACGGCCGGGCGCAGGCTGGGGAAGGTCCAGCGTCCGCGACCCCACTGCACGCTGACGACCACGAACACGGCCAGGCCGACCATCCAGCCGCCCTCGAGGACGAAGCCGTTGGAGTAGCCGAAGGCGGTCGAGACGCACCACGCGGCGACCCAGGCGCGGACCACCCACCAGAACGGACGGAGGGCCGCGAGGAAGTCCAGCAGCGATGCGGCCGCGGCGTTGCCCCGCACGGCGACGAGGACGTCGCGAGCGGTGTTCCGGCCGGCGCGGACCACCTCGGCGAACAGGCCGGACCGCGACGCCTGCCTCTGGGGCAGCCCCGCCGCGCTGCGGAGCTCGGCCGCGTACTCGACGGGATCGGGCAGCGTGTTCGAGAGGTCCTCGGCGTAGGCCTCGGACAGGTCCGCCTCGAGACCCTCGGTGAGCTCGTCCCGCTCCTCCTCGGGCAGGTCGGCGAGGGCGTCTCTGACGGCGCGGGCGAAGGCGGCGATCTGCGGGGCGACAGTGGAGGTGGTCATGCGGCGGACCCTTCGGCGAGGAGGCGGTTCATGGTGGTGGCGAACTCGGCCCAGACCTTGCGCTGGACCTCGAGCATCGAGCGGCCCTGCGCCGTGATGCCGTAGTACTTGCGGTGCGGGCCCTCCTCGGACGGCACGACGTACGACGTGAGCGCGCCGGCCGAGTAGAGGCGTCGCAGGGTGCCGTACACCGACGCGTCGCCCACCTCCTCGAGCCCGGCGGCCCGCAGACGGCGTACGACGTCGTAGCCGTACCCGTCGTCGTCCTCGACGACGGCCAGGACGGCGACGTCGAGCACTCCCTTGAGCAGCTGGGTTGCATCCATGCGTCGGACAGTACCACGCATTCCGTAATAGTATGCCTGGCGCAGCTGATGCGCAGCGTGTCGCGACCGTCAGGCGTCGACGTCGTGCAGGTGGTGGACGAGGTCGTGCAGGAAGTAGACGACGAGCGTCGCGACCGTGAACCGGGACCCGTTGCTGCGCCGCCCCGGTCGCGGCCAGCCGTCGTCGGGCACCACCTCGACGAGAGCTGCGAAGCGCTCGCCGGCCGCCGAGAGCTCGCAAGAGACGGCCGCCGGCTCCTGCAGGTCGTACCGCTCGACGAGCGCGGTCTCGTCCTGGTCCCAGTTCGCGAACAACGGGTCGTCCTGGTCCAGCATCAGCGCGACCCGTTCGGCGAAGACCGCGAAGACGTCGCGCACGTGGCACCCGTACTCGGTCGGAGACCAGACGTCAGGCGCCGGACGGGCCGTGGCGTCGGGCCGGGCGAGGACCGCCGACCACCGCGGCAGCGACGCCCGCACCGTCGCCGGCACGGCGCGCGCGTCGACGGTGCTCGGGTCGAACCCGCACTCGGCGCACGGTCGCTCCAGGACCCACGTCCAGTCCTTGACGTCGGGAGTGATGCTCATGCGGTCCAGCGTGGCGCACCGCCTAGGGTTCTCACCATGTCCGACTCCGCCGACGAGCCCCGAGATCCCGCCACCGGCCTGCCGCGCTACCGCACCGAGCCGGTGTCGTTCACGCGGCGCGGCGGGCGCCTGGGCGAGCGCCAGCAGCGCGTGTGGGACCAGCTCGCCGACGACATGGTGCTCGACGTCCCCCAGGGCGGACCCAGCACGTCGGTCCACCCCGACTACCGGTTCGACCCCGAGGCGGTGTTCGGTCGCCGGGCGCCCCTGGTCGTCGAGATCGGCAGCGGCTACGGCGAGGCGCTCTCCCACGCCGCCACCGAGCACCCCGAGTGGGACTTCCTGGGCATCGAGGTCTACCTGCCGGCCGTCGCGCAGACCCTCCTGCACGTGCGTCGCGAGGGGCTGACGAACCTGCGCCTGGCCGTCGCCAACGCTCCGGAGATGCTGACCACCGCGATCGCCCCGGGCTCGCTGCACGAGCTGCGGATCTGGTTCCCCGACCCGTGGCACAAGACCAGGCACCACAAGCGACGCCTCATCACCGACGCCTTCGCGAAGATCGCCGCCCAGGCCCTTCCCCCCGGCGGCGTGTGGCGGGCCGCCACCGACTGGGCCGACTACGGGGACCAGATCGCCGAGGTGATCGCGAGGTCCGAGGACTTCGACGGCGGTCGCAGCGAGCGCTTCGCCGGCCGTCCGGTCACCCGCTTCGAGACCAAGGGCCTCAAGGTCGGCCGCGACATCCACGACTTCACCGCGGTGCGCCGACCGTAGGATGACCACCGTGACCGGTCAGACACGCGCCCAGCAGCTGGGCATCGAGAGCGGCGACACCGTCTGGGTCATCGGCCACTCCGACGAGGAGAACGCGCTGCTCGACCCGATCGACGTCGACATCGATGTCGTCACCGACGAGCGCGACGACCGGATCGACCTCGACGAGGGCGACGACCGACGCGACGACACGGCGGAGTCGTTCGAGCCGACGGCGGCGATCGTGGTGGTCGACGACGCCGTCAGCCTGGCCGACGACCTCGACGAGGCCCTTCCCCGGGTGTCCGGCGTCGACCTGGTGTGGATCGCCGTGCCCCTGCGGTCTCGGGGCGTCGACCCGGCCGAGGTCGAGTCGGCGGTCGACGACTACGGCTGGTCCGTCGTCGACCGGGTCGACCTCGACGACCTGTGGACCGCCATCCGGGTCGAGCTGGCCTGACGTGGCCTCGCCGCGGTTCGTCGACCGGCACGCGGTGGGGTCGTCGGCCACGCCCGAGGGGGTCTGGGCCGCACTGACCCGGTCGATGGAGGCGGCGTTCGGTGGCCTCGCCCACGGCTACGCGCGGCTCGTCGGCTGCGACCCGCTCGACGCGTCGGGTCCCCGACCGCTCGCCGTCGGGTCGACGATGCCCGGCTTCCGTGTCGTCGAGGCCGATGCTCCGCGGACGCTGACCCTCGTCGGCCGCCACCGATTCTCCACCTACGAGCTGCGGTTCACGATCGAGCCCGACGGCACGGGGTCGCGTCTGGTCGCGCACACCGAGGCGACGTTCCCCGGGGCGCTGGGTGCGATCTACCGCGCGGCCGTCATCCGCTCCGGCGCGCACGCCGTGGTGACGCGGCGGATGATCAGGCGGATCGCCGCATCCGCCTGATCCACAGGCCCGGCTCGACCTCCTCGTCGCCCTCGGCGACGAACCCGTGCTTGCTGTACAGCGCGATGCCGGGCGGGTTGTCGCGGCCCGTGGCGACCACGAGGTCGCGCCCGGGTGACCGGGCGATGACCTCGGTCATCAGGAGCCCGGCGATCCCCCGGCGATGATGCTCCGGGTGCACCATGACCTTGACGATCTCGGCCACGTCGCCGAGCTGCCAGGCGGCGGCCCCCACCAGCGTCGTGCCGTCCCACGCCATGACCCAGCAGCCGCGGAAGGCGGTGAGGTCGACGACGTCCTCCAGCAGCGGCGGGAGCCTGCGGCTGCCGACGAGCTCGGCCTCGATCGCGAACGCGGCGTGCTGCAGGTCGAGCAGGGCCGCCGCGAAGTACGGATCGGCCGCCGGGTCCGGAGCACTGAGGATCATCGCGATCAGGCTAGCCGCGCCACGTTCCAGCCGCGTGACGACGGGTGGAGCGTCGGCTAGCGGTTCCTCCAGACCGGCGGGCGCTTCTCGACGAAGGCGAGCACGCCTTCCATCGTGTCCTGGCTGACCAGCAGCTGGTCCATCGCGTCGGACTCGGCTCGCACGGCGTCGACCTCGTCGGCGACGTGGCGGACGTCGTCGACGGCCTGCAGGGACAGGCGCACCGAGGTCGGCGAGACGGCGGTGATCTCGGCCGCGAGCTCGCGCGCCGCCTCCAGCACCGTGCCCGCCGGGGCCACCCGGCTGACCAGCCCGAGACGGGCCGCCTCCGCGGCGTCGATCGACCGACCCGTGAGGATCAGCTCGTGCGCCACGGCCGGCGGGACGCGACGCGGCAGTCGCACGACGCCTCCCGCGGCGGCGAACAGGCCGACCTTGACCTCGGGCAGCGCGAAGCGGGCCGCGGCCTCGTCGGCGACCACGAGCTGGCAGGCGAGGGCGATCTCGAAGCCTCCGCCGTAGGCGACGCCGTTGACGGCCGCGATCACCGGCTTGGTCAGTCGCCTCGACGTCAAGCCGGCGAACCCGCTGCGCGGGAACCAGGGGAAGCCGGTCACGGTGGCGGTCAGGTCGTTCCCTGCGCAGAACGCCTGGTCGCCTGCACCGGTGATGATCGCGACCCACAGATCGGGATCGGCCTCGAAGGTGTCGAAGACCTGCTCGAGCTCGACGTGGGCGGCGGGGTGGAGCGCGTTGCGCTGGTCTGGTCGCTCGATCGTCACCTCCAGCACGTGGCCGTCACGCCGGACGGACACGGATGCATAGGTGTCGTGCAGCCCGAGGGCGGTCGGTGGAGCGAGCGCTGCGGCGCGCTCGGGCGTCAGGGCCACCCGGTTGCCGTAGCCGAACGACCGCACCCAGACCCGTGACCCGAGCGGCTCGGCGTCGCCGGTCAGCAGCGCGAGGACGTCGGTGTCGCCGTCGAACGGGTTGGCCAGGAACCGCGAGCCGTCGGCGTCGAGCCGGCCGACCACCACGACCGCGTCGCCGCGTCGTCCCGAGGCGACCGTGTAGGACTCGATCGTCGCCCAGCCCTCGGGCCACGACGCGACCGGCACCACCGGCGCCGCGTCGAGCTCGGCCTGCAGGACCGACGCGTCGGTGTCGGGCCACGGAGCCGGGTCCGCGGCGTAGACCCCGGCGGAGTACTTGCTGATGATCCCGCCGTTCGCTCCGACGAGCACGGTCGCGCCGCCGCGGGCGCGGGCGACCGCCTCGGCGATCGCGTGGGTCGAGTAGCTGTTGCCCGGACCTCCGAAGTACGGCAGCCCACCGGTGAGCGTCAGTCCTCGGGGGTCGTCGGCCGAGAGCCCGAACGCGTCAGCCACGACGCTGACGGCGATGGGGAAGCAGCTGTAGAGGTCCATCGCGTCGACGTCGTCGATCGTGACGCCGGCCTGCTCCAGGGCCGCGCCGATCGCGGCGACCGCGGCCGGCGAGGCGCCCAGGTCGGGACGCTCGAGCAGCGTCCGCTCGACCAGGTCGGCGTGACCGTGCAGGAACACCCAGCGGTCCTCCGCGATGCCGAGGCGCCGAGCCGACTCGACGGTCGTCAGCACCAGCGCTGCGGCCTGGTTCACCAGGTCGCGGGCGACCAGGCTGCGCGGGTAGGGATCGGCCACGAGGCGGTTCTCGGGCGTGGCCGTCGCGAGGTCGTCCGGCGTGCGGGCGACCGGAGCCGCGGCCAGCGGGTTGCCTGCGGCGACCTGCGACAGCGGGGCGAACAGCTCACCCATCGTGGCCGCGTACGTGGTGCGATCGAGACCGAGCCGACCCCGTCGCGCGTGCTCGAGCAGCGCGTACTGGCTCGGCGCGTCCATCAGGCCGTGCCTGACCTGGGTCAGGGTCGTGACGCCGCGCAGGCCGAAGCCGCGGTCCTCGAGCGATCCCTCGGGATCCTCGCTCCAGTCGGGCTGGCCGTCGCCGGCGAGGTGCCGCGCCGACGACATCGCCTCGGCGCCCACCACCAGCGCGACCTCCGAGCGGCCCGCGAGCAGCTCGTCGCCCAGCTCGGCGACCAGGTGCTGCGGGCTCTGGCCGCCGACGACCTCCACGATCGCGCGTCGGGGGTCGGCCCCGATGCGCCGGGCGACCGAGCGCGGCACGTTGGTCGAGCGACCGAGCGGCGCCGAGGAGAGGGGCGTCGACACCTCGAACTGCCGGATCGCGGCCACCGTGTCGACCGCCGCGGTGACACCGGCCGGGTCGGCGCCGGTGTCGGCGAGTGCCCGCCGGGCCGCCTCGGCGGCCAGGTCGACCGGCGACCAGCCGTGGTAGTCGGCGGCGTCGATCGGGTCGGCGACCTGGCCGACACCGACGATCACGGGAGTGCGGGGGTCCAGGTCGTCGAGACGCGTCACGACGCTGACAGTACCGGTGTCACGATCCGAGCCCGGCGAGACGTCGAGCCGTGGACCGGAACGACGGGACGGCCACCGCGGGTCCGTCGAGGTACGAACCGACGAGCGCGGCATCGCGCAGCAGCACCAGGGAGCGACCGACGCCCGCCGGGTCGTCGACGCCGGCGGCCTCGGCGGCCCCGACGAGGGTGGCCTCGAACCAGTCGCGGTGGGCGCGCACGGCGACCCGCACGGGGTGCTCGGGATCGGGGAACTCGGCGGCGGCGTTGATGAACGGGCAGCCGCGCGTGTGGTGGTGCTCGACGTCGAGCGCCACTCCGTCGATCACCACGCCGAGCAGCTCGCTCGGGTCGTCGGCCTGCGCCGCACCGTCGGCGAACAACCGGCGCAGCGCGGCGTCCTCGAGCTCGACGTAGGCCCGCACGAGGTCGTCCTTGCTCGGGAAGTGCTTGTAGAAGGTGGCGCGGGTGACCCCGGCCTCGGTGACGAGCCGGTCGACCCCCACCGCGTGGATGCCCTCGCGGTAGAAGATCTGCGCCGCCGTGGCGAGCAGCCGGTCGCGTGCGGGCGACGTCCTCGGCATCTCGACCTCCTCCGTCGTGGTGATCCGAACCACGTAACGCTCGTTCTACTTTAGTCTTGACACGATCAGAATGATCGTTCTACCTTCAGAATACCAGAACGACCATTCCACCCCCAAGGAGACATCATGAGCACCACCCCGAACCCCACCCGCGGCACCATCGTCCTGATCCACGGCCTCTGGATGACCCCGAGCAGCTGGGACGCCTGGAAGGCCCACTACGAGGCGGCCGGCTACGACGTCGTCGTCCCCGCCTGGCCCGGCGTCACCGACGACGTCGAGGCGATGCGCCGCGACTCGTCGGCGCTGAAGGGCCTGCGCATCGGCACGGTGGTCGACCACCTCGCGACCGTCGTCGACGAGATCGTCGCCCGCACCGGCCAGCAGCCGATCATCATGGGCCACTCGTTCGGCGGCCTGATGACCCAGCTGCTGCTCGACCGCGGCTACGGCCGTGCGGGCGTCGCGATCGACTCGGCCCAGTCGGCCGGCGTCCCCGTGCTGCCCTGGAGCGTCGTGCGCGCCGGCATGCCGGTGCTCGGCAAGCCGTGGACGCTCAACCGCACCGTGCTTCTGACGCCCAAGCAGTTCCACTACGCCTTCACCAACCAGCTGACCCTGGAGGAGTCGGCCGCGGTGAGCGCCGAGCTGCAGATCCCCGCGCCCGGGCGCCCCCTGTGGCAGGCCGCGCTGCACCTGCTCAGCAACAGCGGCGACTCCAAGATCGACTACCGCAAGGCCGACCGCGCTCCCCTGCTGTTCGTCGCCGGCGGGGCCGACCACATCGTGCCGCCGAAGGTGAACCGCAAGAACGCCAAGGCCTACAAGGCCGGCGTCGTCGAGGTCAAGGAGTTCCCCGGCCGCACCCACCACATCGTCGGCCAGGACGGCTGGGAAGAAGTGGCCGACGCCGCGCTCGCCTGGGTCGAGGCCCACTGAGCGCGCGAGGACCCGGGATACTGACCGGGACGCTCCCGTAGCCCAATCGGCAGAGGCAGACGGCTTAAACCCGTCACAGGGTGGGTTCGACCCCCACCGGGAGCACACCTCCGTGAACGAACAGCTGCGACGAACCCGGCCCGCCATGCCTTGTGTCGCGCACAGGCTTTCGCCGTGCGAGCTCAGTCAAGCGATGGCCGTTCAGCCTTGAGGCCCTCACCGCCCGACAGCACGCGAAGTGCTACCTCAGGCGACGGCGCTGCGCCACGTCGACCAGTCTCCCACGACGATCCCGGTGACGACGCAGCGGACGACCAGCAACGCACCGCCTCGCCCGATCGACGGTCGACCTGCCGACATCACCCCTCCTCGGAGGCCAGCTGGCCGATGTCGCACGACGTGTCAGTCAAGGGGCACAGACCGACCTGGTAGTGCAGCTCCACCTCGCCGTCGTGGTCGCCGAGGGAGTACGACACCCGCAGGCCGTCGGCGAACACGCCGCCCTGAGCCGTCCCGGGATCGTGGATCTCCACGGCGAGCTGGGACTCGACCGGGGTGGACGGCTCACAGATCTCGGTCACGGTCTCCACCCCGTCGAACTGCGCGAGCTGACGAAGCCGCTCGACGTCGCCCGCCGGCCGACTGCCGAGCTGGGACCAGGGGAACACCACGAAGTCGGTCAGCTCGGCGCCATTGACCGACCGGAGCGGCTCGACGCCGGTGATCGTTGCGGTCCCGGCCTCGGTCAGGCACACGTCGCCGATGATGAACGTGGCGTAGTCGCCGTCGGACGCCATCGACTGACCCGTCGTGCTGTCCGGCACGACGAGGCGCGGACCGTCTTGATCCGCGACGGCTCGCACGACCCGACTGACGACGACGGCCAGCCCCAGCAGCAGGACGATCACCAGTCCCAGAGCAGCCGCCCGACGGATGGGACTGGCGCGAAGACCGGATCCGCTGACCATCCGCCCAGCCTGTCACGAGAACGGTGCCGTCGACCCCGGAACGCGTGAGGCAGTCAGCACCTAGGTACGCACCACGACGTCCGCCGGCTCCTGGCCGGCGCGGAGGCGCTCCACCTGGGCGCGGACGAGGCGCTCGACGCGGGAGCGCATGGTGGTCGTCAGGCCACCGACGTGGGGCGTGACGAGGACCCCGGGCGTGGTCCAGAGCGGGTGGTCGGCGGGCAGCGGCTCGGGGTCGAAGACGTCGGAGGCGAAGCGGATGCGGCCGCCCTCGGCGACCACCGCATCGGTGACGACGACCTTGCCGCGCGACACGTTCACGACGAGCGCTCCGTCGGGAAGGGCGGCGAGGAAGTCGGCGTCGACCAGCCCGGTGGTGTCCTCCGTGAGCGGCACGGCGAGCACGACGACGTCGGCCGTCGGGAGCAGGTCCGGGAGCTCGTCGGTGGCGTGGACGTGGCCGCGCTCGTCGTCGCGGGCGCGCGTGCCGACGCGCACCACCTCGGCACCGAAGCCCTGGACCCGCGACGAGAGCTCTCCCCCGATGCCGCCGACGCCGACGAGCAGCACCCGGCGGTCCTGCAGACCCGGCGACCAGTGGCGCTCCCACCGCTCCTCGACCTGCTGCCTGGCGTACCGGTCGACGTCGCGCTGAGCGGCGAGCACGAGCGCGAGGGCCAGCTCGGCGGTCGAGCCCTCGTGCACGCCGACCGCGTTGGCGTAGACGCCGCCCGTCGGGAGCACGTCGGCGACGCCGTCGTAGCCCAGGGCCTGCGACTGCACGACGCCGATGCGCGCCGGGTCGATCGCGGCGAGCCCGGCCGGGTCGACCGTGTAGGACCAGAGGACGAGGTCGAGCCGACCCTCGGGCTGCGGACCGACGGTGTCCCACTCGACGACCTCGACGTCGTCGAGATCGGCCAGCCGATCGAGCCAGTCGGGGTCGGGGACGCTGATGCGCAGGCTCATGGCTCCATCATCGCTCGCGGCCGGACGGGTCAGCGGGCGCCCCACAGCCGCGCGGAGCCGCGCTCCACGTCGCGGTCGTGGATGCGCTGCAGGTTGCGGCCGCCACGGCCGCAGGCGACGCGTCGTACTCCCACTCCCCCGTGATCCGGCCCAGGAAGAGGCCCTCGCGCGGGTGCCGCGTCCACGCGAACGAGCCGACCGGCACGGCCGCGAACCGCTCGAGCCGGCGGGCCGTGCGCTCGTCGTGCTCACCGTCGGTCAGCACCAGCGCTTCCGCGAGGTCACGGGGCAGCCGCGACAGCACGCCGCCGACGCCCACCCGTCCCGCCGCGAGGGCGTGCTCCACGGCGGCCGCCGGGTCGACGTCGTCACGCCGCGAGTGCATCGGCGCGCGGAGGACGACGGGATCGACGGTCAGGCCAGGCCCCACGCGATGCCGTCGAGGATGTCGCTCTCGCTCACCACGAGCTCGTCGGTGTCGAGCGGCAGCAGCTCGATGAGCCGGTCGAGCACGAGGGCACCGGCACCGATGACGTCGGCGCGACCAGGGTGCATGAACGGCAGGGCCCGCCGGTCGGGCACCGACATCTGCACCAGCGAGAGGCAGGCCGCGCGCACCGCGTCGAGGGGCAGGCGGGCTCCGTGGATGGCCTCGGAGTCGTAGCCGGGCAGCTCGAGCACGTGCGCCGCGACCGTCGTGACGGTGCCCGCGACACCCACGAACCGCGGCAGCGGCTCGAGATCGCGCACGTGCGGCGCCACGACCCCCTCGAGGTGGGAGATGCAGTCGGTGATCTCGGCGATGGTGGCGGGGTCCGACCGCAGGAAGCGCTCGGTGAGGCGGACCGATCCGACGTCGAGCGAGACCCCCGTGTCGATGCGCTCCCCGTCGCCGGTGACGATCTCGGTCGAGCCGCCGCCGATGTCGACGACCACGGTGCGCCCGGGACCGAGGTCGCGCGTGGCGCCGAGGAACGACGCGGCTGCCTCGTCGACGCCGGCGAGCACCTCGGGCCGCACGCCGAGCACGGACTCGACGCGGTCGCCGAGCTCCTCACCGTTGTCGGCGTCGCGGACCGCGGACGTCGCGCAGAACCGCACGGCCGTCGCGCCCAGCTGGTCGATGAGGGTGCCGTACTCGCGGCAGGCGGCGAGGGTGCGGTCGATCGCCGCGGGGTCGAGATGACCGGACGCGTCGACGCCCTGACCCAGACGCACGATGCGCATCTCGCGCAGCAGGTCGTGCTTGCGACCGTCGACGAGGTCGGTGATGAGCAGCCGGATCGAGTTCGTGCCGCAGTCGATCGCTGCCACCCGACGTCGCTCGGCCATGCCCCCGAGCCTATCCGCAGGCTCGGGGGCATGGACGGGGCGGTGTCAGAGCCTCGCCGGCTCCCGCTCGACCAGCACCTCGGCCGTCGGGGCGGGCGCTCCGTGGTCGTCGTCGACCATCGTGCTCTCGTCGAACGTGCTCTCGCCCGACAGCGTGCGGTCCAGCTGCGACCGGTCGAGCGTGCCCGTCCACGACGCGACCAGCACCGTGGCGATCGCGTTGCCCGCGAAGTTGGTGAGCGCGCGGGCCTCGGACATGAAGCGGTCGATGCCGACGATCAGCCCCACGCCGTCGACCAGCTCGGGCCGGTGCGAGCTGAGTCCACCGGCCAGCGTGGCCATGCCGGCGCCGGTGACGCCCGCGGCGCCCTTCGACGCGATCATCATGAACAGCAGCAGCGACACCTGCTCGCCGATCGACAGCGGGTCGCCCATCGCCTCGGCGATGAACAGCGACGCCATCGTCAGGTAGATCATCGTGCCGTCGAGGTTGAACGAGTACCCGGTCGGCACGACGACGCCCACCGTCGACTTCTCGACGCCCGCGTGCTCCATCTTGGCGATCAGGCGCGGCAGGGCCGACTCCGACGACGACGTCGAGACGATCAGCAGGAACTCGCGGCCCAGGTACTTCAGCAGAGTGAAGACGTTGATGCCGGTGACGAGCCGCAGCACCACGCCGAGCACCCCGAACACGAACACGATGCAGGTTGCGTAGAACCCGACCATGATCACGGCGAGCGCCTTCAGCGCGTCGACGCCCGTCTCGCCGACGACCGCGGCGATCGCGCCGAACGCTCCCACCGGGGCGAGCCACATGATCATCGCGAGGATCCGGAACACCAGCTTCTGGACGTGCCCGATGCCGGTGAGGATCGGGGCTCCGGCGCGGCCCATCCGCTGCAGCGCGAAGCCGACCAGGAGGGCCACCAGCAGGGTCTGCAGGATCTCGCCCGACGTGACGGACGAGACGAGCGTCGTCGGGACGATGCCCAGCAGGAACTCGGTCGTCGTCTTGGCCTCGCTGACCTGCTCCGCTCCGGCCGACGCGACGTCCGGGGTGATCCGCAGACCGTCGCCCGGGTGCAGGATGTTGCCGACGACCAGACCGATGGTCAGCGCGACGAACGACATCGTCAGGAAGTAGCCGAGCGCCAGGCCGCCGACGCGGCCCACCTGCGAGGCCCGGGCGACCGACCCGACGCCGAGGACGATGGTGCAGAAGATGACGGGCGCGATCATCATCTTGATCAGGTTGACGAAGCCGGTGCCGAGCGGCTTCAGCTCGACCGCGACGTCGGGTGCGGCGAACCCGACGGCGATGCCGAGCGCCACGGCGGCGATGACCGCGATGTAGAGGTAGTGGGTCCGGTCGCGGCGGACCGGTGTCGAGACTGACATGACGACTCCTTCGGACGATGTGCTCGATCACTGTCCGCCGCGGCGTGACCTGGAGCACGGTTGTGTTCACAGAGTTCGTGACCTGGGTCACGTCCGGTGGTCGCGCGCCGCGCCGCGGCACGGGAGAATGCCTCCATGCCCCGACATCCGACCGTGGCCCGCCAGATGCTGGCGTGGCAGGTCGTCGTGGTCGCCGTGCTCGTCGTCGGCGGCATCGCGCTGGCGTGGTACGACGCTCGCAGCGACGGCTACGCGACCGCCCGCGACCGCGCCGTCGACGTGGCGCTCGCGGTCGCGGCGTCGCCGACGGTCGCCTCCGCGCTCGACGACCCGGAGCCGTCGCTCGCACTGCAGCCCTACGCCGAGCAGGTCCGTCGCGAGACCGGCACCGACTTCGTCGTCGTCATGAGCCGTGACGGGATCCGCTACTCGCACACCAATCCCGAGGTCATCGGCCAGCGCTTCCGCGGGCACACGGCCGAGGCACTCGCGGGTCAGACCTTCACCGAGCGGTACACCGGGACGCTCGGACCGTCGGTGCGCTCGGTCGTGCCCGTCGAGGTCGACGGGCAGGTGCGCGGTCTCGTGTCGGTCGGCATCCGCACGCAGAAGGTCGACGCCGAGGTCGTCGCCGCCCTGCCGCGGATCGTCACCGCTGCGCTCGCGGTCGGGGCGCTCGGGCTGGTCGGCGCGTGGCTCGTGAGTCGGCGACTTCGACGCCAGACCCACGGGCTCGGCGCGCACGAGATCACCCGGATGTACGAGTACTACGATGCGGTGCTGCGGTCGGTCCGTGAGGGCCTGCTGCTCATCGACCCGTCGGGGCGCGTCACGATGCTCAACGACGAGGCGGCCCGCCTGCTCGACCTGCCCGACGCGGCCGCGGCGGAGGGCGTGCACGTGACCGACCTCGGGCTCGAGCCCGGGCTGGCCCGCGACCTCGCCGGTCGCGACGCCCTGGTCGACGAGGTGCAGGTCGTCGGCGACCGGGTCCTGGTGGTCAACCGCTCCGAGGCGCGCTGGGACGACCGCGTCGTCGGCTCGGTCGTCACGTTGCGCGACCGCACGGAGCTGCAGGGCGTCACGGCTCGACTCGACACGGTGCAGGGCCCTCGCCGACGCGCTCCGGGCCCAGAACCACGAGACAGCCAACCGGATGCACACGATGGTCTCGCTCATCGAGATCGGACGTCCCCAGGACGCCGTCGACTTCGCGACCCGCGAGCTGGACCTGGCCCGCCACCTCGCCGGACCACGTCGTGGCGTCGGTGCAGGAGCCCTTGGTCGAGGCGCTGCTGCTGGGCAAGTCGGCGCAGGCCACCGAGCGGGGCGTCGCGCTCGACCTCGACCCGGGCACCTCCGTGTCGGGCCTGGTGCTGACGCCGCACGAGGCGGTCACCGTCATCGGCAACCTGGTCGACAACGCGATCGACGCCGCTCAGCACTCCGCGGGCCGCCGCGTCGCCGTCCGCCTCGTCTCGACCGACACCTCGTTCGCCCTGACCGTCGAGGACTCCGGCCCCGGCGTCGCCGCCGAGGACCGGTCCCGCGTCTTCACCCGCGGCTGGTCGACCAAGGACGACGAGACCGGCACCGGCCGGGGCCTCGGTCTCGACCTCGTCGGCCAGGTCGTCCGACGCCACCGCGGCGAGACGACGGTCGACGCCAGCGAGGCGCTCGGCGGAGCCAGGCTCGACGTGCGCATCGGGAGCGACGCGTGACCGTGCGGGTGCTCGTCGTCGCGGACGAGGCGATCGCCGCCGAGGCACACCGCACGTACGTCGACCGCGTCGACGGGTTCGAGGTCGTGGGTGTCGCACGCACCTTCCAGGAGGCCGTGCGGCTGCTCGACGCCGTCGCGGTCGACCTCGTGCTGCTCGACATGCACCTGCCGGACGGGCACGGGCTGGACCTGCTGCGCCAGCTGCGAGCGGTCGGTCGCCCCATCGACGTCATCCCCGTGACGTCGGCGCGCGACGTCGAGGTCGTCCGGGCCGCGGCCACCGCGGGCGTCGTCGGCTACGTCATCAAGCCGTTCACGTTCGCGATGCTCCGCGCCAAGCTCGACCAGTTCCTGGAGTACCGCAGCTCGCTCGACGGCGACACCGTCGACCAGGCCGCGCTCGACGCCGCCTTCAGCCGCCTCCGCTCGGCCCCCGGCCCCGGCCACCTCCCGAAGGGTCTGAGCGCCGAGACCCTCGATGCCGTGCGCGCCGCGATCGCCGCCGCGTCCGAGCCGCGCAGCGCCGCGGAGATCGGCGAGCTGGTGGGCGCGTCCCGCGTCACGGCCCGTCGCTACCTCGAGCACCTCGCCGACACCGGTCAGGCCGCCCGGTCGACCCGCTACGGCGGCGCCGGCCGGCCGGTCGTCGAGTACCGCGCTCGGTAGGCCTCAGGCGTCGACCGGCGCACCGCACGACGTGCCGGTCCACCAGTCGCCGAGGATGGCGACCGTCTCGTCGCCCAGCGGGTTCACCCCCGGGCCCTTCGCCAGCGAGTGGCCGACCAGCACGTGCAGGCACTTGACGCGCGTGGGCATGCCGCCGGCGGTGATGCCGTCGACCTCGGGCACGTGCAGGATCGCCTCGCGCTCGGCCAGGTACGACTCGTGAGCCCGCGCGTACGCAGCGGCCAGGTCGTCGTCCACGGTCAGCCTGGTCGACATCTCCGCCATCAGCCCCGACGCCTCGAGCGTGCCGATCTCGGACGCCAGGCGCGGGCACGTCAGGTAGTACAGCGTCGGGAACGGGGTGCCGTCGGGCCGCCGCGGCTCGGTCTTCACCACGTTGGGGTGTCCCGACGGGCACCGTGACGCCACCTCGATGACGCCCCGGGCCGGCCGGCCCAGCTGCTCGCGCAACATCGCCAGGTCCTCGGGCGAGACGGTCACTGCTGCTCCTTCAACGGTTCGTCCGACGGCGCCTCGACCGGCGCGGTGTCGCCCTCGTCGCGCCCCGCGGTCTCGACGGACGTCCACAGCTTGTCGTACCACTGCGGCTGAGTCGCTGACGGCGGCTCGTCGAGCGTCGGCACCTGGCCGCGCACCGAGCCGTCGGCGCCGATCACGCGGTAGCCGACCTCGCCCGGCATCACCCAGCCGAACCGCTCACGCGCCTGCTGCTTGATGAAGGCGGGGTCGTCGAACCGCTCCTTCTGCTCCTCGAGCTGCTTGATCTCGGCCTTCAAGGTGGCCCGCTCGGCCCGGGTCGTCTGGAGCTCCTGGCGGGCGCCCCACCAGGCCCGGAACGACGCGGTGTACGACGCGACCAGGAGCAGCACGACGCTCAGCAGCAGCACCGCACGGGTGGTGATCTGCGGGCCGGTGCCGGCCGAAGCACGGGGTCGGCGCGACGGCCGCGTCCCCCGAGCACCGGCCGGGCGGTCCCGGTCGGTGCTGCGGCCCCGCGGAGCTCGTCCGCGGTCTCGGCCTCGGGGGGTGCGCGACGCCATCGACCTCAGGACAGCGTCAGGCGCGGGAACGCGGCGGCGCCGGCGTACTCCGCCGCCGAGCCGAGCAGCTCCTCGATGCGCAGCAGCTGGTTGTACTTGGCGACCCGGTCCGACCGCGCCGGGGCACCGGTCTTGATCTGGCCGCAGTTGGTGGCGACCGCCAGGTCGGCGATCGTCGTGTCCTCGGTCTCGCCCGAGCGGTGGCTCATCATGTTCGAGAAGCCGTGGCGGTGGGCCAGCTCGACCGCGTCGAGCGT
>JALRKU010000372.1 GCA_023254755.1 Aeromicrobium sp.
CGACGTCGCCGTCGAGCGGGAGGATCTGGCGCTGCAGGAGGCGACGCGCGGTGCTGCTGGACTGCGCGCTCACGCCTCGACCCCGCCGCTCGTCAGCGCCGTGCCCTCGACGAAGTGGGGGCGCAGGCGGTTGTCGAACATCGACAGCGCGGAGGCGATGGCCATGTGCATGTCGAGGTACTGGTAGGTGCCGAGCCGGCCGCCGAAGAACACGTCCTGCTCCCCCTCCGTGAGGGTGCGGTAGGCCAGCAGACGCTCGCGGTCGGCGTCGGTGTTGACCGGGTAGTACGGCTCGTCCGTGCGCTCGGCGAACCGCGAGAACTCCCGCATGATCACGGTCTTGTCGTCGGGGTAGGACGTCCGCTCGGGGTGGAAGTGGCGGAACTCGTGGATGCGCGTGTACGGGTACGACGCGTCCGGGTAGTTCATGACCGACGTGCCCTGGAAGTCGCCGGTGTCGACGACCTCGCGCTCGAAGTCGAGGGTGCGCCACGAGAGGTCGCCGTGGGCATGGTCGAAGTACCGGTCGATCGGCCCGGTGTAGATGATCGGGACCTGGCCCACCGTGCTCTTCTTGCCGAACGGGTTGTCGTCGTCGAAGAAGTCCGACGACAAGGTGACCTCGATGCGGTCGTCGTCGGCCATCCGCTCCAGCCACGCGGTGTAGCCGTCGGTCGGCAGACCCTCGTGCGTGTCGTTGAAGTAGCGGTGGTCGTAGGTGTAGCGGACCGGCAGGCGGGTGATGATGTCGGCGCCGAGCTCGGTCGGGTCGGTCTGCCACTGCTTGGCCGTGTACCCCTCGATGAACGCCTCGTAGAGCGGTCGGCCGATCAGGCTGACCGCCTTCTCCTCGAGGTTGGCCGGCACGCCCGTGATCTCCGCGGCCTGCTCCGCGACCCACGCCCTGGCCTGCTCGGGCCCGAACGCGGAGCGGGTGAACTGGTTGATCGTGCCGAGATTGATCGGCATCGAGAACACCTCGCCGCGGTACGTCGTGTACACCCGGTGCTGGTAGGACGTGAACGTCGTGAACCGGTTCACGTACTCCCACACCCGCTCGTTCGACGTGTGGAACAGGTGGGCACCGTAGCGGTGGACCTCGATGCCGGTCTCGGGGTCGGTCTCGGAGTAGGCGTTGCCGCCGATGTGGTCGCGGCGGTCGATGACCTGGACCCGCAGTCCCAGCTCACGCGCGGCGCGGTCGGCCACCGTCAGCCCGAAGAAGCCGGACCCGACGACGAGGAGATCAACGTCCATGGGGCCATGGTGCCGGTACGTCGGAGGGATCCATCGGACGCCACGTGTCGTCGCGCCACAGGCGACGGTTCTCACGGAACCCGCGGGCGAGGTCGCCGAGCCCCTTGAGCGTGTGCTGGACGACCACGAGGCGGAAGACCTCCTTGCCGAGCGTGAGCGCCGTGCCGAGCCCGAACCCGACGCGGTTCAGCTTGCCGTACTCGCGGAAGTACTTGCCGACGTAGGCCCGGTTCCGGATCACGTGGAAGCGGAACAGCGGGCTGCCGTCGTTGAGGTGACGGACCCCGAGGTTGACCTGCTTCTGCTCACGCTTGCGCTTGAGCACGAACTCGTCGACGTACACGACGTCGGTGTGCTGGGCGGCCAACCAGGCGTAGGCGGCGTCGTCCCACGAGATGAAGAACCGCGGGTCGGGAAGGCCGATCTTCCGCACGATGTCGGCGTGGATCAGCATGCCCTCGAACGTGCCGGAGTTGGTGACGGCGTACCCCTCGCTGCCGAACCCGTTGTTGACCGAGTAGGGGAGTGGGACGCCGAGGAACTCGTTGAACCGGGCCTGCCAGTAGAACGGCGAGCCGTCGAAGTCG
>JALRKU010000378.1 GCA_023254755.1 Aeromicrobium sp.
AGCCTGCTCGCCGTGCCCGGCGCCACCCTCGACTCCATCAAGACCGTGCACAGCCACGTGCACGCGCTCGGCCAGTGCCGCCGGTTCATCCGCGAGCACCAGCTCACGCCGATCATCTCCGGCGACACCGCCGGCGCGGCGCGCGAGGTGGCCGATGCCGCCGATCCGTCGCAGGCCGCCATCTCGCCTCCCCTGTCGGCGGAGATCTACGGCCTCGACGTGCTCGCGACCGACATCGAGGACGAGGACCACAACACGACGCGGTTCGTCGTGCTCGCGCCCCAGCCCCAGGTTCCGCCCGCGGGGTCACCCACCGTGACGTCGTTCGTGTTCAACGTCCGCAACCTGCCCGCCGCGCTCTACAAGGCGCTCGGCGGATTCGCGACCAACGGGGTCAACATGACCAAGCTCGAGAGCTACATGGTCGGCGGCGCGTTCGCGGCCACGCAGTTCCTCGCCGAGGTCGACGGTCACCCCGACGACGTCCCCCTGGCGAGAGCCCTGGAGGAGCTGGCGTTCTTCACGACCGACGTCAAGATCCTCGGCGTGTACCCGGCCGACGCCGCCCGGGAGTCCTGACCCACCGGTGGACGACCTTCCCTGGCCGCTCGGCGTGCCGGTCCTCAGCGACGGCACGGTGACCCTGCGCGCCCACGTTCCCGACGACCTCGACGCGCTGGTCGAGATGGCGAACGATCCGCTGATGGGGCGCTGGACCTCGACGCCCCAGCCGCAGACGCGCGCCATGAGCGAGGAGTTCGTGTTCGGCGTGATCCGCCGCGGCTGGGAGGACGGGACGCACCGCGGCTGGGCGATCGAGGCCGTCGACGAGACGGGTCGCTCGCGCTACGCCGGCAACGTCGACGTCCGCGGCTCCGTGCTGTCCGACATCGGGTACGCGCTGCACCCCTGGGCACGCGGTCGTGGACTGATGGTGCGGGCCGTGCGGCTCGCCGTCGACTGGGCCCTGTCCGAGGGCGGGTCCGAGATCGTGCACTGGAGAGCGCACGTCGGCAACGAGGCGTCGCTGCGGGTGGCCCACCGCACGGGCTTCACCCTGCACGCCCCGATCCCGGGCGTGCTGCTCGAGAAGGGACGGGTCGTCGACGCCTGGACCGGATCGATCCAGTTCGGCGACCTGCCGCTGCCGCGCACGCGCTGGGCCGAGTCGACCGTGATCGAGGGCGACCGGGTGCGTCTTCGACCGTTCCGCGACGACGACGTGCCCCGGGTCGTCGAGGCCTGCAGCGACCCCGTGACGCGCCACTGGCTCGCCGGCCTGCCGTCGCCGTACACCGCCGAGACCGCCCGCGGGTACCTCGCGGACTGCGTCTGGCTGGCCGCGCGGGGCGCCAAGGCCACCTGGGCGGTCGCGGACGCGCACACCGACCAGCTGCTCGCGAACATCGCCGTGATGGACATGCTCGGCATCGCGCCCGACCACGCCGAGATCGGCTACTGGGCCCACCCCGACGCCCGCGGCCGGGGTGTCATGACCGAGGCCGTGGACCTGGTCACGGCCCACGCGTTCGATCCCGACGGCCTGGACCGACGTCGCCTCAGCCTGTACGCCGCGTCCGGCAACGGGCCGAGCAACGCGATCCCCCGACGCCTCGGCTTCCGCCACGTCGGCACCCAGCGCCAGGCCGAGCGCCTCGGCGACGGATCGCTCGACGACCTCGAGGCGTACGAGCTGCTGCGCGACGCGGACTGAGTCCGCCGCCCGTCCGACGACGGAGCCTTTCCGACTCGTCACCGGAAATCCGTGACTCGTCACCGGAAATCCGTGACTCGTCAGCGGAAACGCGTGACTCGTCAGTGGGATGTCGGTGGCGGGTGTCACGGTGGAATCGGTTGCGCAGCGGAACTGGTTGCGCGTACGTTCTCACTGATGTTCCAGCTGGAATATTTCGTCTGGAGGATCTCGTGGCATCGAGTCTCACCCCGTTGGCGGTCGCCGTCCTGGCGCTGCTGAACGAGCGGCCGATGCATCCCTACGAGATGGTCCAGATCCTGCGCGAGCGATCCGAGGACCAGCTCGTCAAGGTGCGGCCGGGCTCGCTCTACCACGCGGTCGAGCGGCTCGTCGGGCAACGGCTGGCCCGCGTGCTCGGCACCGAGCGCGAGGGCAACCGACCCGAACGCACCACCTACGAGATCACCGGCGACGGGCTCACCGCCCTGGTCGCCCAGCTGCGCGAGTGGCTGAGCACCCCGGTCAACGAGTACCCCCGCTTCCCCCTGGCGCTCGCCGAGGCCCACAACGGCCCCGCCGCGCTCGTCGTCGAGGACCTGCGCGGCTACGTCGCGTGCCTCGACGAGCAGCTCCACCAGATCCGGCGCGGACTCGCGTCCGCCCAGCAGCGCGGCGTGCAGGAGGCGCACCTCATCGAGGTCGACTACCTGCTCACCGTCAGGACCGCCGAGCGCGACTGGATCGCCCGACTCATCACCCGCATCGAGACCGAGGACCTCCGATGGCCGACCCCGTGACCACTCCCGCCGCTGCGGCCGGAACCGACCTGCCGCCCGACGACAAGCCCTGGCCCGCGCTGCTCGCGATGGTCATCGGGTTCTTCATGATCCTGCTCGACAACACGATCGTGTCGGTCGCGACGCCCGACATCATCACCGAGCTGCGCACCGACTACACGAACGGCATCTGGGTCACCAGCGCCTACCTGCTCGCGTACGCCGTGCCGTCTGATTCTGAAGAAGCTCAGAAGATCGATCAGTCGAAGGTTGGTCTTGCTCTTCATACGATCTATGATGAGCACGGCAAGGCGCGTCCGCAGGTTCGCCAGATGGGGCCGGACTGGCCATTTGCCGCAGCGGTGTTCGTGGAGGGTCTAAAATCTCTCAACGCTCGACGCAGCGCC
>JALRKU010000478.1 GCA_023254755.1 Aeromicrobium sp.
GTTCGGGGAACACGTGGGTGAGGCCGTGGACCCGACCCAGCAGCGACTCGTGCGGGAGACCCAGCACCGGGACCTGTCGACCCAGCACGGTGTTGGCGCCGGCGACGGAGACCTGCTGACCGACGATCGTGCGGACGGCGAGCTCGAACCCGTCGACGTGTGCAGGGACGCGCAGTCCGGGCGCCGCCTGGACGAGCGGACCGAGCACCCGGTCGGCTCCGAGCGCCTCGTCGATCGCGACGGGATCGGCGTCGAGGTCGAGCAGGCGGCGGGCGCGCCCGATCGCGGTCGCGGTGTCGCGCAGGTCGGTCAGCTCGAGCTCGCAGACGACGTGGTCGGGGTGCAGCGTCAGTGCCATGACACCGGGCCCGTGGGGCAACCTCAGCGTGCGCGCGTAGGTGGTGCCCACGACGGTCTCGACACCCGGCAGCACGTGCGCCGCGAGGAAGTCGAGGAGTGCGGAGGCGTGGAAGGGCTGGCGGACCGCGAGCCGCACCGTGAGCAACCCGGTGGGCCGGCCGCCGCGACGGCCGCGCATCTGGCTGGGCGTGAGGTCGAACACCTGGCGGACGGAGTCGTTGAACTGCCGCACCGACGAGAACCCTGAGGCGAACGCCACGTCGGCCATCGGCAGGTCGGTGGTCTCGATCAGGACCCGGGCCGCGTGGGTGCGGCGACTGCGGGCCAGGGAGAGCGGACCGGCCCCGAGCTCGTCGGTGAGCATCCGTGTCAGGTGACGGGTGCTGTAGCCGAGCCGATGGGCCAGGCCGTCGACCCCCTCGCGCTCGACCACACCGTCGCCGATGAGGTTCATCGCCCGCCCGACCGCGTCGGCGCGGAGGTCCCACTCCGGAGATCCGGGCGTGGCGTCGGGACGGCACCGCCGGCACGCGCGGTAGCCGGCCTCCTGAGCCGCCGCGGCGGAGCGGTGGAACGTCACGTTCTGCGGTCTGGGAGTGACGGCCGAGCACGAGGGCCGGCAGTAGATGCCGGTCGTGCGCACCGCGGTGTAGAACACGCCGTCGAACCGTGCGTCGCGGGCGGCGACGGCGCGGTAGCACTGGTCGTGGTCGAGCGTCATGACTCCATCATGACGCCCGACCGCGACATGTTCTGGCGGAAATCGGACAGGCAGGACGCGTGGTCAGCTCGAGGTGCTGACCTCGTCGATCGCGTCGTTCAACGTGTCGATGGCGCCGCCGCTCGGCGCACCGGAGACGCCGGTCCAGTCCGGCGCGGGGAGCACCTGCTCGGTGGCCTCGCCCGTCTGGACCGCTCGGACCGCAGCGACGATCTCGTCGATGTTGTTGGGCACCGCGCGGCCGCAGGCGTTCAGCTCGGACTCGAGCTTGAGCGTGAGTCGCGGCTTGTCGGCCGCCACCGCGTCGGCGGTCGTTCCGGACGTGACGGCGCTGTCCGACAGGTCCGGGACGTCGCCGCACACGTGGTACACCTCGCCGCCGCCGGCCCAGTACACCTTGTCCTCGCCGAGCAGCTGGACCACGGCCTGCTTCTCGGCCGTGTACTCCTCGACCGACGACGGGTCGAAGTCGATCCCGAGGACGACCGCGAGCAGCGCGACGACGACGCCGACGGCACCGGCGACGCCCTTCTGCGTCTTGTCCATGTCCTTGTTCAGGAAGATCAGGACGATGATCGGCAGGAACGCCAGGATCGGGATGAACGCACCGACCTGGTTCTGGACGAAGAACTTGACGGTCTCCGAGCGCGACGCGGGGTCGAGACGGTTCGCCTTCTTCCACAGCAGCGAGCCGATGATCACGACGATGCCGTCGAGGACCAGCAGACCGATCAGCACGGCGAACGCCCACGTCGGGAAGCCGGTCGTCGCCGTGAGCACGCCGCGGTCGTCGACGCTGGCCTTCTCCGTGAGGATCGAGTCGTTGAGCAGGAGGCCGAAGATCGCGCCGACCTCGATCGCGATGCCGAGCACCCACAGCGACACCGCGATGATGCGGAGCTTCCGTGCCTTGGCCAGCGACTCCGCCGACGCCTTCCAGGTTCGGGAGTCCTCCGAGCTGGTCATGATCCCCCTTGGGTTCGGTCCCGGCCCGCCGCCGAGATCGCCCGATGCTACTGCGACTCGACCGGCCGCCGGGAGTCCCTGGCCTTCAGATCGCGCCTGTGACGATGCCCACGACGACCGCGCCGACCAGCGGATATCCGCCGTTGATCAGGTACAGGCGTCGAGGGCGGGAGTCGTAGAGGGCGTTCTGAGCCATCACCGCGGCGATCGCGACACCGACCGCGAGTCCCACCTTGGCCCCCCACGCCACGCCGCAGTCACGGACCAGCCACTCGAGCACGCCAGCCAGGACCAGCGCGGCCCCGAACGACCCCAGCATGGTCGAGACCGGAGGTGCCTGCGGCGTCTCGGGCAGGTCGTCGCCGAAGCCCATGTCGGCGGCCCACGGGTCGCGGAACAGCACCGAGTACCAGGCAGCGCCGAGGAAGAAGAAGGCGGCGGCGCCCACCACCACCGCGAGCCAGGAGAATCCGTCCATGCGGGGGACGGTAGCGAGAAACGCCGCTCGTCAGTCGGGATTCGACGATTCCGAACGCGCCTTGAGGAGGGTGCCGAACAGCGCCGAGGCCGCACCGATGAGCCCGACGGGAACCGCTGCGTAGGCGAACCCACGCGGCAGCACGTCGCCGCGCACGAGGGCCAGGAGCACGATCGCGGCCGCGACGAGGCCGATCGAGATCAGGATCGTGAAGCGCCACGGACCACGGCTCGCACCCACCGAGTGCTCGAAGTCCCGGCCCACCCACGGCTTCCTCATGTCTCGGACGCTACGCCGATCGGCGGCATCGGCAACCCGAAGTCGCCGAATGGCAGACCGGCGCCGGACTCTCGTGCCAGGCTGGGCGCATGGCTCGTACTCGCGTCGGACGCGCAGAGGTCAACGGCAAGCCCCTGGTCTGCCTGGTCTGCGGTCACGACCAGTTCCGTCAGCGCGAGGTGCAGATGAACACCTCGGGCCTGTCGTTCCTCAACCTCGACTGGTTGAACCGCAGCGCCAAGGCCGCCGTCTGCGAGCAGTGCGGGTTCGTGCACCAGTTCGCGTGACGTCGGCGCCAGCCGTCACCCCTTGCGGCCACCGCGGCGCCGGACCTGCAGGTGGTTGCCGCTGCGCCGCGTCTCGAACTTGTCGATCTCCTCGATCAGCCCGCTCCACCGGGCGTAGCCGAAGTTGCGGGGCTGGAACGACGACTGGTTGGCGATCTGGTTCCCGATCGCGCCGAGGTCGGCCCAGCCGTCGTCGTCGCTCGCCGCGTCGACGGCCGCGTACAGCATCTGCATCAGTCGCGGGTTCTCCTTGAGCTCCTTGCCCGACTTGCGGGCCGCCGGCAGCGGCGACGCGACGTCGTCGTCGTCGCTCGTCGTGTCCCTGACCTTGTCGAGGAACAGGAACTGCGAGCACGCGTTGACGAACGCCTCGGGCGTCTTGTCCTGGCCGAAGCCCAGGACCTCCGCACCGGCCTGCCGCAGACGCATCGCGAGCGGCGTGAAGTCGGCGTCGCTCGACACGATCGCGAATCCGTTGGCCTCACCGGAGTGCAGCAGATCCATCGCGTCGATGACCATCGCCATGTCGGACGCGTTCTTGCCCTTGGTGTAGGCGAACTGCTGCACGGGCGCGATCGCGTTCTCCTGCAGCTTGCCGGTCCAGCCCTTCAGCTCGTTGCGGGTCCAGTCCCCGTAGGCGCGGCGCACGTGCGCACTGCCGCGCGTCGCCACTTCCGAGAGCACCGCCTCGATCCGGCTGTGTGGGGAGTTGTCGGCGTCGATCAGGACAGCGATGCGAAGGTCGGGCATGTCTCGAGGCTAGTCACCCGGGACCGCACCCGGAGTGGGCGGTGACCTGCGCACCGAATCCCGCGGGATTCGGTGCCGGAGACACCGCTGCCCGGAGCGAGGCGTGCGAGAGTCGCCGCCCGGCCGGTCGGGGCGCACCGCCTCCCGAATCCCGGCGCACGCGATATCGAGCGAAGAACCGCGCCCGTCGTGAACGAAGAACCCCGCCCTCTGAGGAGAGGGCGGGGTTCTTCGCTCGATGTAGCCCGACGGGATCCGAGCCCGAGGAGTGCCTGCGGCGCGCTTCGTCATGACGCGCTCCGCGCGTGGTGGGCTCTCCGAATCCCGGCGCACGTGATGTCGAGCGAAGTACCCCGCCCGTCGTGAACGGAAGAACCCCGCCCTCCGAGGAGAGGGCGGGGTTCTTCGCTCGACGTAGCCCCGACGGGATTCGAACCCGCGCTACCGCCTTGAGAGGGCGGCGTGCTAGGCCGCTACACAACGGGGCCCTAGCTGGTCTCGCGACCGGAGAGAAACACTACCAAACGGTCCTGCTTCTCCTCCGCTGGGGTACCAGGACTCGAACCTAGAATAACGGAACCAGAAACCGTCGTGTTGCCAATTACACCATACCCCACAGGCCTTTTCGGCGGTCCGTGAACCGTGGTCCAGGACCCCTCCGGGCCGACGACAGACTCTACCCGAAGCGGCCGCCGACGGCCAAAACGGGGTCGATCACCCGCCCGCGCCGGCCAGCGCCGCGTCGAGACGCGCCACCGTCCGGGCGTGGCCGAGCAGCTCGATCGACTCGAACAGCGGCGGGGACACCCGGCTGCCCGTGACCGCCACGCGCACGGGACCGAACGCCAGACGAGGCTTGAGACCCAACCCGTCGACCAACGCCGCACGCAGCGCTCCCTCGATCCCGGCGGTGCTCCACTCGGCGGCACTCGCGTGCAGCTCCTGCAACGCCTGGCGGGCGGCGCGGACCACGTCCAGGCCACCGGCGTCGAGCTGCTTGGCGGCGTCCTCGGGATCGACCACGAAGTCCGCGTCGTCGACGAACAGGAAGCGCAGCATCTCGACCGCCTCGGTGAGCAGCGCCATGCGGGTGTGCACCAGCGGGGCCGTGGCCTCGAGCAGCGCGCGCTGGTCGACCGTCGGGCCCTCGGGCGCGAACAGTCCGGCGTCGACGAAGTAGGGCACGAGTCGTTCGACCAGCTCCGGTTCGCTCAGCAGCCGGATGTGGTCGCCGTTGATGGCTTCGCACTTCTTCAGGTCGAACCGCGCCGGGTTGCCGTTGACGTCGCCGATCTCGAACGCCTCGACCATCTCAGGGATCGTGAAGACGTCGCGGTCGTCGGCGATCGACCACCCGAGCAGCGCCATGTAGTTCAGCAGCCCTTCGGGCAGGAACCCCTTGGGCCGGTAGTCCAGCAGGTTGGACTCCGGGTCGCGCTTCGAGAGCTTGGCGTTGCCGCTGCCCATCACGAAGGGCAGGTGACCGAACTCCGGCGTGAACCCACCGCCGACCCCGATCTCGGCGAACGCCTCGTACAGCGCGATCTGGCGCGGGGTCGACGACAGCAGGTCCTCACCGCGCAGCACGTGGGTGATGCCCATGAGGGCGTCGTCGGTGGGGTTGGTCAGCGTGTAGAGCGGCTGGCCGTTGGCGCGAACGATGACGAAGTCCTGCACGTTCTCCGCGCCGAAGGTGATCTCGCCGCGGACCAGGTCGGTGAACGTCCAGTCCTTAGCGGGCATCTTGAAGCGGATGACCGGTGCACGGCCTTCGGCCTCGAACGCCGCCTGCTGCTCCGGGGTGAGGTCGCGGTGCAGGCCGTCGTAGCCCGACGGGCGGCCCTCGGCGCGTGCGGCGTTGCGGCGCTCCTCGAGCTCCTCGGCCGTGTCATAGGCCTTGTACGCGAAGCCGGCGTCGATCAGGCGCTGGACGACGTCGGCGTAGACGTCGGCGCGCTCGGACTGGCGGTACGGACCGTTCGGTCCGCCCACCTCCACGCCCTCGTCCCAGTCGAGGCCGAGCCAGCGCATCACGTCGACCAGCAGGTCGTAGGACTCCTGGGTGTCGCGGGAGGCGTCGGTGTCCTCGATGCGGAACACGAAGCGACCGCCGTGGTGCCTCGCGTAGGCCCAGCTGAACAGCGCCGTGCGCGCCATGCCGACGTGCGGATTGCCCGTCGGGGACGGGCAGAACCGGGTCACCACGGGGCGAGTGGGTTCAGTCACGGTCGACCACCCGGTTCGTGAGGGTGCCGAGGCCCTCGATGGTGACGCTGACCTCGTCGCCGACCTCCATCGGGCCGACTCCCTCGGGGGTGCCCGTCAAGATCACGTCACCGGGCAGCAGCGTCATGGCGGCCGAGATGTACGCGATCAGGTCGGGGATCTTGTGGATCAGGTCCGCCGTGCTCCCCTGCTGCTTCGTCTCACCGTTGAGGGTGGTCGTGATCGACAGGTCGTCCACGTCGAGGTCGGTCTCGATCCACGGTCCGAGCGGGCAGAACGTGTCGAAACCCTTCGCGCGTGCCCACTGGCCGTCGGACCTCTGCAGATCGCGGGCCGTGACGTCGTTCGCCACCGTGTAGCCGAAGATCACCTTGGCTGCGTCGGTCGGCGAGACGTCACGACAGATGCGTCCGATCACGACCGCGAGCTCGCCCTCGAAGTGCACGTCCTCGCTCTGCGAGGGGTAGAAGATCGGCTCGCCCGGACCGATGACCGCGGTGTTGGGCTTGAGGAACAGCAGCGGCTCGGCCGGTGCCTCGCCGCCCATCTCGGCGGCGTGCGCGGCGTAGTTCTTGCCGATGCACACCACCTTGCTGCGCGGGATGACCGGCGCCAGGAGCCGCACGTCGTCGAGCGGGATCTTCTCGCCCGTGAACTCGATGCCGGCGTACAACGGATCGCCCTTCAGCACCGCGACGGTGGGCACGCCCCCGTCGTCGCCGATGAGCCCGAATCGGGGGTCGTCGTCCCCCGCGAACCTCGCTACTCGCACCCGGTGAGCCTATCGAGCCGTGACGGCCTCGCGGGACATCAGGTGCTGGATCGAGGCGGCCCCCGCCACGAGACCGGCAGACTGCGCCGTCAGCACCGAGGCCATCGGCATCGGCAGGTCGCGGTGCGCCGCCAGGTCACCGGCCGCGAAGACCCCGGCGACCGACGTCGCCTGGAACGAGTCGACGACGACCACGCCCAGGTCGCTGAGCTCGAGGCCCAGCTGCTCCGCGAAGGGCGCCGACTGGACGAACGTCGGCGCGGTGAACATCCCGTCGACGTGGATCGTCTCGTCGTCGACCTGCAGGTCGAGTCCACCGCCGGCCCGCTCGACCGAGCGAACTCGTCCGTGCACGTCGACCAGCTCGGCGCCGATCCGCTCCAGCATCGCGACGAGCCGTTCCGCGTGCGGTCCGTCCACGTCGAGCGCCACCCGCCGACCCGAGAACAACTGCCTTAATTTCGCCATTGCTAGCCAGTTCCACATCGCTTAAGGAGAGGGATTGGGCGTGACGGATTGAGCGCAGTCGCTCAGAGACGGATGTAGAAGTGATTTCAGTAGTCATGGTGGGACTGTAGGTTCACATCGAGAGGCGCCCGTTCTTCAATCCACAGGGTATAGAACTCAGGTGGTATCATTCGCTCGCATCCTTTAACGACCCGTCCTGCGAGGCGGGGAAGGAGATTTACAGATGAGCCTTGCCTTGCCTGCGCCAGATATGGCCCGCGCTATTACCCGTATTTCCCACGAGATTCTCGAACGTAACTCTGGTTCAGAAACAATCACACTTTTAGGTATTC
>JALRKU010000021.1 GCA_023254755.1 Aeromicrobium sp.
GGCGGTCTCCACGGCGTCGAGGACCGACTGACGCATCACCTCAGAACGCACCGGACCCATGTCGCTCACTCTGTCACACGGCGCGGAGGGGTCACGGTGCGCGTCGAGGGGTTCGGTCCCGGCGGATCGGCACGCCCCGCCGGCGCCGTGACGGATCGACGGACACCGCCTAGCGTCGTGCCCGTGGACCTGACGGCCCTGGTGATCTCCAGCGGGTGGGCGAGCGGGATCAACGCCTACGCGACGGTCGCCGTGCTGGGTCTGCTCGCCCGGTTCGGCGACACCGACGTCGTGCCCGCGGCGCTCGGCCGGACCGACGTCCTCGTGGTCGCGACGGTCATGTTCTGCGTCGAGGCGGTCGTCGACAAGGTGCCGTGGCTGGACTCGCTGTGGGACACGCTGTCGACCGTCGTGCGGCCGCTCGTGGGGGCCGTCGTGGCGGCGCAGCTCGCAGGTGGTGCCGACCCCGACCGTCAGGTCCTGCTCGCCGCGCTCGGCGGAGGCACCGCGTTGGCGTCGCACGGCGTCAAGGCCGGGGTGCGACTGGCCGTCAACACCTCCCCCGAGCCGTTCAGCAACGGGATCGTCAGCACCGTGGAGGACGCGAGCGTCGTCGGCGTGCTCGCGCTCGCCGTCGCGCACCCGTGGTGGGCGCTCGGCGTCTCGGCGACGCTGCTGCTGGTCGGCGTGCTCGTCGTGCTGCTGACGTGGCGACTCGTGCGGAGCGCCTGGACGCAGCGGCAGGCGGGCACCTCGACCCCGAACGGCTAGTCTGCGCGCGTGGCGCGTGTCGTGGTGGTCGGTGGCGGGTTCGCCGGGCTGTCGGCCGCCGCCCGCCTCGCGAAGCTGCGCCACGACGTCGTGCTCGTCGAGGCGTCCGACCGGCTGGGCGGCCGACTCCACCGAATCGCCGTCGACGGTCACGAGTTCGCTCTCGACGTCGAGACCGTCACGCTCCCCGGCGTGCTGCGCGACCTGTTCCGCAAGTCCGGTCGACCGCTCGAGCGCGTCGCCGACCTCACGCTCGCGGGACCGCGACGGCACCTGTTCCGCACCGGCGAGGTGCTCGACCTGCCGTTCGGCGACCGGGCCGCCCAGCACGACGCGATCCTCGCCGGGCTCGAGGTCGACGAGTGGACGTCCTGGGTCGACCAGTGGCCCGAGCGGTGGGACCTGGTCCGCCGCACCTGGCTCGATCCGATGACCGCCGGGCGGGCCGACCTCCATCGTCGTGGCCGCCGAGACCTCGACGTCGGTCGTTCGGTCGGCCGGATGGCGGACCGACAGCTCAAGGACCCGGCGCTGGCGAAGATCGTGCTCGATCCGCTCCGGCTGGAGGGACAGGACCGCCGTCTCGTGCCGGCCTTCACCGCCGTCCGTCACTACGTCGAGCGCGCCTTCGGCCGCTGGGGCTTCGAGGGCGGGCTGTCCACGCTGGCGGTGGCGCTGGAGCAGCGACTCGGTGAGCGGAAGGTCGAGGTGCGACTCGGATCGTCCGCCGACGGCCTGCTGGTCGACGGCGACCCGCGACGGGGTGGGCGCGTCACGGGGATCGCGATCGGCGCCGAGGAGCTGCCCGCCGACGTCGTCGTGTGGTGCGCACCGCAGTGGCCCGACCCGCTCCCGGCGCCCACCCTGGCGCCGGCCATCCCGGCCTGCCGCACGTTCGTCCGCGTCGACCCCGCGGCGATCGACCTGCCCGACGACGTCGTCGTCCACGCCAACCCGCCGCTGCGCCTGTGGCACTCCGGCGGCGGTCGGTGGACCGTGACGCACCTGGCCGGCGAGAGCCCGCTCGACGCCCTGGCCCGTGCGGGCATCGACCTGCGACCGGGCCTCATGGCGCATCCGGTCACGTGGTCGCCGTCGGACCTGGTGCGCGTCGGGCACTGGGGCTGGCAGTGGCAGCGCTGGAGCACCCTCGACGACGTCCCCGGCGTCGGCCGCCCTCGCACCGACCTCTTCCTCGCCGGCGCCCACGCGTGGCCGAGCACCGCCCTCTTCGGCGGCTCGGTCGAGGAGATCGGCATGGCCACCGCCGCGATCGCCGACCACCTCGGCCCCGCCCCCCGCTGACGAGTCACTCGTTTCCGCTGACGAGTCACTTGTGCCCGTTGACGAGTCACTCGTTTCCGGTGACGAGTCAGTAGCGACGAAGCACGTGACTCGTCGCGCGAAATCAGTGACTCCTCAGCTGAAAGCAGTGACTCGTCAGCGTCAGATGAGGGACTCGCTGCGGAGGGTCTCGAAGATCTCGCGGGTCGCCTTGGAGCGGTTGAGCGTCATGAAGTGCAGGCCCGGGGCGCCGCCGGCGAGCAGGTCGCGGCACAGCTGCGTCGCGAGCTCGATGCCCTTGGCGCGGACCGCTGTCTTGTCGTCCTGGATGGGCTCGATCTGCTCGAGGACCTCGGCGGGCATCGCGGCCCCGGACAGCTCGGCCATGCGCGCGACCTGGCCGAAGTTCAGGATCGGCATGATGCCCGGGACGATCGGCAGGTCGGAGCCGAGCGCACGCACGCGGTCGACGAGCGAGAAGTAGTCCGATGCCCGGAAGAACAGCTGCGTGATCGCGTACTCGGCACCGGCGTCCGCCTTGGCGACCAGCACCTCGGCGTCGTGGTCGAGCGAGGCGGCGTCGGGGTGGCCCTCGGGGAACGCGTCGACGCCGACGCGGAAGCCCCCGATCCGAGCCGCGAGCTCGACGAGCTCGACGGCGTGGGTCATGCCCTCCGGGTGCGTCTGCCACGGCGCCCGCGGGCCGCCCTGCGGGTCGCCGCGCAGCGCCAGCACGTCGGTCACCCCGGCGGCCGCGTACTGCTTGAGCACGTGCTCGATCTCGGCGCGACTCTGGCCGACCACCGTGAGGTGACCCACGGGGTGCATCGACGTCTCGCGGGCGATGCGCTCGGTGATGCTGATGGTGCGGTCCTGGTTGGCACCGCCGGCGCCGTACGTGACCGACACGAACGTGGGCTCGAGCGGCTCGAGGTCGGCGAGCGTCCGCCACAGCACCGCTTCCCCGTCGTCGTCCTTCGGCGGGAAGAACTCGAAGGAGTACGTGGGGTGCGGCGCGCGCAGCGCCTCGACGAAGGAGCGAGTGGGAGTCTCGCCGTGGAGGGCCATGCGGACGAGGGTACCGTCGGCACGTGCCCGCCACCGACGACACCACGGACGCCGAGACCGCGTTCCTCGAGGCGGTCGACGCCGAGATCGCCTCCTTCGTGGAGACGCGGATCGCCGACCTCGCACCGCTCGGCGACGAGGTGCTCGCCTTCGTCCGGTCCGCAGCGGACTTCGTGACGGGCGGCAAGCGGCTGCGGGCCTCGTTCGTCCGTGCCGGCTGGCTCGCCGCGGGCGGCGTCGACGGCGAGGCACCCGCGTTGTCCGCCGCAGCCGCGATCGAGCTGCTGCAGGGCAGTGCCCTGGTCCACGACGACCTGATGGACGGGTCCGACACCCGGCGCGGCCGCCCGAGCGTGCATCGTGCGTTCGAGGCCTCGCACCGCTCGCGGGGCCGGGTCGGTGACCCGGCGACCTTCGGCGCGTCCGCGGCGATCCTGATGGGCGACCTGCTGCTCTCGTGGTCGAACGAGCTGCTCGTCGCGGCGGCGCTGTCGGTCGCCCCGGCGGCGCGCGACGCGGCGATCGACGCCTACGACCGCTGCAAGTCCGAGGTCACGGCGGGACAGTTCCTCGACGTCGTCGCCCAGACCCACGACGTCGTCAGCGTCGAGGACGCCCTCGCGGTCGCGCGCTACAAGTCGGCGAAGTACACCGTGGAGCGGCCGCTGCAGATCGGTGCGGCGCTGGCCGGTGCCGACGCCGACCTCCTCGACCGCCTGTCGACCGTCGCACTCCCCCTCGGCGTCGCGTTCCAGCTGCGCGACGACGTGCTCGGTGTGTTCGGCGACCCCGCGGTCACCGGCAAGCCGGCCGGCGACGACCTGCGCGAGGGCAAGCGCACGATGCTGGTGGCGCGCGCGCTGCAGGGACTCGACGCCACGGACCGCGTCCGGCTGATGTCCGCCCTCGGCACCGACGAGGGGGTCGAGACCGCCCGTGGGCTCGTCGTCGCCAGCGGGGCTCCTGCGGCCGTCGAGTCCGACATCGCGACCCTCGAGGCGGAGGCCGATGCGGCGATCGCCGGACTCGACGATCGCGGCGCCGCCGCGCTGCGGCCGCTGGCGCTCAGAGCAACCCGTCGAGCCCGCTGAGCATCATCGGCTCGGCCGATACGCCGGGCGTGCGGCGCAGCAGCACGGCGAGCCGATCGGCCTGGCTCACGGCGTCGCGCAGGACGCCGAGCACCATCGAGGCGAGGTCGGGATCGACCGAGGCGAACGCGTCGGCGCCGTCCCAGATGATCAGGGTGCTGCCGGTCACGCGGTCGCCGAGCACGTCCCACAGCGCGTCGAGGTTGCGGCCGAACCACGCGGGGAGGGCCCAGTCCTTCTCCACGGCGTCGTAGAAGTCCTCGCGGCTGCGCGCCTCCCGGGTGTCGAGCCGCAGCACGTCCCAGCCGGCCTCGGCGGCCATCGCGGTCACGTCGCGATCGGGGCGACCGCGCCACAGGAACACGCCAGGACTCGTGGTCCCGTCGAGCAGCGCGCCGAGCATCGCCGTCACGACCCGTCACCCGCCCTGATCCGCTCGAACGACCCGTAGTGGTCGTCGGTGTAGTAGACCTCGCCGCCGCGGCCGACGACGAGACGCCGGGCGCCGCGATCGGCCTCACCCGGCGTCGGGACCGTGTACTCCCTCCAGTACCCGGGGGGTCGGTCGGGCAGTCGACCCTCGCGGTTCATGAAGACGGCACCGTCACGGCGGTACGGGAAGGGTCCGCCCGCGTCCACCAGGTCCAACGTCTCGGCGACCTGGGCCGGCAGCCCGGCCGCGAGGGCGGTGGACGACGACGTCGGAGCGGGGCCGGCTTCGCGTCCGGGCGGGGCGACGTCGGTCGACCCGCTCCACCACAGCAGCAGCGCGAGGGGAACCGCGACCAGCAGGAGCAGCCAGACCTTGCGCACGGACCCATCGTGGCGCACCGATCCCCCGGGCGCCTCGCCGCACGGACGGGTGTCACGCATGTGACAGGTGTGACACGCGACGGCACGGCGTCACGCATTCTGCGGCGGACTCCCTAGAATCGGGGCACGGGTCCGAGGACCCGTGTGCTCGCCGAGGAGGGACAGACGTGACGGTGACGGGAGACGACGCCCTGGTGGGTCGCGTCCTCGACGACCGTTACCTCATCGGTGCCCGCATCGCCCGCGGCGGCATGGCCAGCGTGTTCCGTGCGACCGACCAGCGGCTCGATCGCGAGGTCGCGCTCAAGGTCATGCACACCGGACTGGGCGACGACGGCCAGTTCACCGACCGCTTCGTCCGCGAGGCCCGTGCCGCCGCGAAGCTGAACCACCGCAACGTGGTGTCGGTGTTCGACCAGGGCCGCGACGGCGACATCACCTACCTCGTCATGGAGTACGTCCCCGGTCGCACGCTGCGCGACGTCATGCGCGACGAGGCGCCCATGGAAACGGGCCATGGCCTCGGGGTCATGGGCCTGGAGCGCCTCGCGACGACCGAGGATCGGCAATCCGTAGGGATGGTCCGGGCAGGCTTGGCCCAACAGGCGCTGCAGGGGGGCCGGGATCGAAGTCGGGGTAATACCGGTGCGTTCAGCGATTCGCGCTAGCTCGTCGGCCGCGAGCCGTTTGCCCGACAGTACATAGGCAAGATCAGCCACATCGGCCATCGTGAAGTTGCACGTGAATCCGGTCGTCGGCCTCGACGAAGCCACCGCCAAACAAGCCGCGGTCGACGCAAAGATTCCGGCGAAGGCGCAGGCGGGCGTGGCGTCGATACTCGTGAAGCTTTACGGGTGTTTCGTGAAC
>JALRKU010000077.1 GCA_023254755.1 Aeromicrobium sp.
AAGTCCTCGATCGGGGAGATCTCCTCGAAGATCTCCTCGAGCCCGGACTTGGTGGACACGTCGGTGCGGCCCTCGGCGAGCGACTGCTCGACGGAGGACCGCCACGTGTCGTCGCCGATCAGCCAGGAGAAGCTCTGCGTCTGCAGAGCGAGCAGCTCGGGAACTTCGAGCGGCTCAGAGATCTTGGCGAAGGAGACACGGCGGGGCTGTACGGTGGCGGCGGAACGCGAGGCGGCCAAGAGGGGTCCTTCCAAAGGCTCGCAAGCTGGTGGATCCGCGCACGCCAAGCATCCCCGGTCAAGGGGAGCTGCTCCTGTTCAAGGGAACCAGGGCATGACAAGGCGAGCGCGAAATCTCAGTCTAACTCGCGCGCCACACCGAAGCAAGGCCGGGTCTTGACAAAACCCCTGCCGTAGGGAATCGTTCTTCGACCGTTTTGCTGTTCTACCTGCAACGGCAGGCAATTGCGCTGGTCAAAGCCCTGCCACGTCCCGAACGGTCAGAGCCCGCGGATGTTCGACACGAGCCAGTCGCCGTCCTGCCGGACGACGTCGACGACCACGCGGTTGCCGTAGACGGTCGCCTCGTCGCCCCCCTCGGTGCGGCTGTCGACGTCGACGAACATGAGCACCGAGGCCTTGTCGACCGAGCACGAGTCGCCGCACGGGACGAGGCCGGCGTTGCGCACGACCGCCTGCAGCTGGATCTTGCGCTGCGGCGCCAGCTCCTCGAGCGCCGGCGCGGTGACCTTCTCGTACTCGTCGGCGAAGTACTTCGCGGTCATCAGCTCACGCGCCTGCGTCTCGTGCTCGTCGAGCTGGTCGTAGCGGTACGACAGGATCTTCTCGAGCGACGACGTCGCGACCTTGGTGGCCTCGGCCTGGCTCGACGAGAACGACTCGCCCTGCCAGTGCCGGAAGCCGAGCACCGCGGTGGTGGCGCCGCCCACCAGCAGCACCGCCGCCAGCACGAGCACCAGGACGTCTCGCGGCGAGGCTCCTCCGCTCCCGCCGGAGCGAGGCGTCGCGGTGGCGACCCGGGGCGACCCGGCGTCGGCGCGGCGGCGCTCGACCGCACCGGCGACCGACGTGCGGGGCGCCGCGGCCGAGGCCTTGGCGACCGGCGCCTTGGCGACGGGCGCCTTCGCCGTGGGAGTTTTCGCCGACGGGGCCTTCGCCGACGAGGTCGCGGACCCTGAGGCGGGCGCTGCCGGGTCGGCGGCCCGGCCGCGCGGAGCCGGCGCGGGCTTCTTGACGACGGGCTTGCCGGTCGCCTTCTTCGTCGCGGGAGGCGTCACGGGGCTCTCGCCCGCGATCCGTCGGCGGCGCGGCGGAGTGCGGTCGCTCACTGGTCGGCTCCCTGCGTCGTCGCCGTCGGGGTCGGCGTGGGGACGGCGGGGGCCTCGCCGCCGGTCGCCGGCTGGGCGGCGACGGACTCGAACGCGTCGACCTTCCAGGAACCGCCCTCCTTCTGCAGGGACAGCTCCCAGCGGAACTGCCGCAGCTCGGACCCGTCGATGTCGGTGTTCTTCACGGTGGCGTCGACGACGACCAGCACCTTGGCCGAGTCGGCGTCCTGGCTCTCGATCGCGACCTGCTTGACCTTGGGGTCGGCGCTGGTCTGCTTCTTCTCGCGCAGGACCGGGAAGAAGCCCTTGGTGGTCTCGGCGTTGGTGGCCGCGAACTCCTTGGTGAGGATGCCGCTCAGACGCTGCTGGTAGTCCTCGAGGTCGTCGGCGTCGTAGGTGTTGTACTCGGTCGCGAACGCGGTGGCCCGCGCGACGATCGCGGAGTCCTGCGAGCCCTGGGCGGCCCCCGCGTCGCGCTGCGGCACCAGGAACATCACGGCACCGACGACCGCGAGGGCCAGGCCCAGGGCGATGGCGACGAGCAGGGGGCGGGAGATGCGGGACGACCCGGTGGTCACCGGGTCAGCGGGTCGAGCATCAGCCACGTCAACGAGTCCTCTCCGGCATCGGCCTGGGCAGCGACGCGTCGAAGCTGCGTCTTGTTCGCCTGCCGTGCGATGTGGTTCTTGGCGAGGGTACAGTCCACGCCCTCAGGGCTCGGGAAGTTGACGTCGGTGATGTCGTTGGCCTCGCGCCGCTGACGGTAGCCCGATGCCTCGTCGTCGTCGGCGTACGTGCACGGGGCCGGCTCGAACGACGTGAGCACGAGGCCGAACGTGGCGTCGTACTCGCCCTCGTCGACGCTCGGCTGGACCACGCTGTACGAGCCCTCGACCAGGTACGGGTACAGCACGAAGATCGCGCGCAGTCCTAGCACGTTGGGCCGCAGCACCGACGAGATGCCGGCCAGGTTGTTGAGCGACACCGAGAGGTCCTTCGAATTCTCGGCGACGACCGAGCGGATCGTCCGAGCACTCGAGGTGCCCTGGTCGAGCAGACGGCGCAGGTCGGGGTCGGCGTCGACCAACGTGTCGGACAGGTTCGCCAGGTTCTCGGAGTACGTGCTCAGCGCGCTCTGCGTGTCGACCTGCGTCTGCAGCACCGACGCCGAGTCACGGATCAGCGCTCGCGTGATCGGCAGGTTGTCCGATGCTGCGCCGATGAACTGGTTCGACGTGTCGAGGATCGTGCTGAGGTCCTTGCCGGTGCCCTCGAACGCCTGTCCCAGCTCCGAGACCACGGTGCGCAGGTTGTCGGTGTCGACCGACTTCACCAGGTCGTTGAGGTCGATCAGCAGGGTCGAGGTGTCAAGCGGGATCTGGGAGTTCTCGACGGCGATGCGCGACCCGGCCTTCAGGTACGGCGCGCCGACGGCCTGCGGCTGCAGGTCCATGTACTGCTCACCGATCGCGGACTTGTTCGCGACGACGGCCTTGACGTCGGACGGGATGTCGGGGGCGCTGTTCTCGATGTCGAGGGTCGCCTCGACGCCGGAGTCGGTGAACTTCAGCGCGTCGACACGACCGACGGGGATGCCCCGGTAGGTGACCTGCGCCCCGGCGAAGATGCCGCCGGAGTCCTTCAGGTCGACCGTGACGGGGAACGTGCGATCGACGACGAGGCGGTCGATCTGGGCGTAGCGGCCACCCACGAATGCACCACCGAGCACGGTGACGATCGCGAAGACGACCAGCTGGATCTTGGTCAGACGGGTGATCACGAGGCCCCTCCTGCCTGCGCCGGGTCGGTCAGCAAGGCCGTGAGTCCGGCGCCCGCGGACGACGACGCCGGCGCGGTGCGGCACGAGCCGAACAGGCCGCAGAGCAGCCCGCCCTTCTTCTCGGTCGAGCCCGAGCCCGTGTCGGACGACGAGCCGGACGACGACTCGTCGCTCGAGCCACCACCCAGCAGGCTGCCGAGGCCCGGCACGTTGTTGAGGTCCTGCACCAGCTGGTCGACCTCGGCGGTCGCCGAATCGTCCTGCGCCGTAGCGGTGCCGCCGTTGAGCAGGTCGTCGAGCGACAGGCCGGGCAGGTCGATGCCGAGCAGCTGCAGGACGCCGTCGAGCTGGGCCGCGTCGACGTCGAGGCGGATGTTCAGGTTGGCGTAGTCGCCCTTGCACCAGCCGGTGTTGGACGAGTTGCCGACCGGGTTCTCGCAGCGCCCACCGGCCTTGGCGACCGTGTCGCCCACGAAGCCGTCGGTGAACGGGAAGGTGAGCAGCGCCTTGAAGTCGTAGGCGAAGTCGTCGGACGCCTTGGCCAGGTTGCGCAGCGTCGGCGTGAGCGCCTTGAGGTCGGCGACCGTGTCGTCCTTGGACTGCTTGATGACGTCGGTCGCGGTGTCGCCGAGCTTGTCGAGCGCCTTGAGCAGCGTCACGAGGTCGTCGCGCTGGTCGTTGACCACGTCGAGCGCCTCAGGGAGGTCGTCGAGGGCGCCGGTGATGGCGTCCCTCTGCTCGTTCGTCGCGATGGCGAGACGGTTGACCTTCTCCAGCGACGTCAGCAGGACCTGCTTGTTGTCGTCGAGCTGGCCCAGGAACTGCTCGGTGTTGCCGAGCAGCTCCTTGATCTCCGGCTCGTTGCCGCCGAGCGTGGCGTTGAGCTCCTTGACGATCGTGTTGGTGCGCTCGAGCCCGCCACCGTTGAACAGCAGCGACGCCGCGCTGAAGACCTCTTCGATCTCGGGGTTGCGGCCCGACTGGGCGAGCGGGATCGTGTCGCCGTTGCCGAGGCGACCGGTGCCGCCCGTCGCGGGTGCCGCCAGCGAGACGAACTTCTCGCCCAGCAGGCTG
>JALRKU010000316.1 GCA_023254755.1 Aeromicrobium sp.
CGGGACGTCGTCACGCGGTCACTGCTGCTTCTCGTCCGAGGCCGGCTCGGCACTGCTGTCGGTCGGCTCGACGACGAGCGCGAAGTCGCCGTCGTGCTCCTCGACGCCGACGACCACCGCGCCCTCGACCGCCTCCTGGCCGAGGCGGTGCCGCACGACGACGGGGTCGCTCTGCAGGTCCTTCCACAGCGAGACGCAGAGCGCGACCATGACGAACACGAACGGCACCGACGCGACGATGGTGATGTTCTGCAGGCCGGTCAACGCGTCGGACCCTCCGATCACGAGCATGATCGCGGCCACGGCACCCGTCAGCGCACCCCAGAAGATGACCGAGACGCGGCTCGGCTCCGTGGCGCCGCGCTCGCTGAGCGTGCCCATGACGATCGAGGCGGCGTCGGCGCCGGAGACGAAGAAGATTCCGACGAGGACCATGACGAGCACCGACGTGATGCCCGCCGCGGGGTACTTCTCCAGCAGCTGGAAGAGCGCGAAGTCCGAGGCGACGGAGCCGTCGGAGCCGATGAGGCCGCCGCTGGCGCGCTGCTCGAAGATGGCGGACCCGCCGAAGACGGCGAACCAGACGAGGCTCACGAGCGTGGGCACGAGGAGCACGCCGGTCACGAACTCGCGGATCGTGCGGCCGCGGCTGATGCGGGCGATGAACATGCCGACGAACGGCGTCCACGAGACCCACCAGGCCCAGTAGAAGATCGTCCAGCTCGACAGCCAGGCCTCCATCGCCTGGTCGCCGCTGGCGGCCGTGCGCGACGCCATCTCCGTCATCTGGGAGGCGTAGTCGCCCAACGTGGTCGGCAGCATGTTGAGGATGAACAGCGTCGGTCCGACGACGAACACGAACACGGCGAGGGCGAGCGCCAGCACCATGTTGGTGTTGGACAGCCACTGGATGCCGCGCTCGATGCCGGAGACGGCCGACAGGATGAACAGCACCGTCAGCACGGTGATGATGGCGACGAGGGCGATCTTGCCGGGCTGGTCGATCCAGCCGTTGAACTGCAGGCCGGCGCCGATCTGCAGGGCGCCGAGGCCGAGGCTCGCGGCGGAGCCGAACAGCGTCGCGAAGATGGCCAGGATGTCGATGACGCGCCCGGCGGGACCCTCGGCACGGCGCCCGATCAGCGGGCGGAACGCCGAGGAGATGAGCTGCGAGCGGCCCTTGCGGAAGGTGCCGTAGGCGATGGCGATGCCCACCACCGCGTAGATGGCCCAGGGGTGCAGGCCCCAGTGGAACATCGTCGAGGCCATGGCGCTCTGCAGCGCCTCCTCGCTCTGCGGCTCACCGGTGCCCGGCGGCGGCGAAGCGAAGTGCGACAACGGCTCGGCGACGCCCCAGAACATCAGGCCGATGCCCATGCCGGCGCTGAACATCATGGCGATCCAGGAGACCGTGCGGAACTCCGGCTTCTCGTCGTCCTCGCCGAGCGGGACCCGGCCGTACTTCGAGGCGGCGAGCCACAGCACGAAGAGGACGAAGAACGACGCGACCAGCACGAAGAACCAGCCGGTGTTGACGATCACCCAGGAGCGGGAGGCGTCGGAGGCCGCCTTGAGCCCGTCGGTGCTCACCAGGCCCCACACGACGAAGGCGATCGCGACCGCGCCCGTCACCCCGAAGACCACGGGGTCGATCCTGGTCCGCCATCGCGCCTGCGGCGCATGCTCGTGCTCGGTGCGGGTACTCATGAGGCACCACCTCTTCCCTCGGTGAAGTCGTCGTCAGCTCGGTCGTCGTACGTTCGTCCGGTCGCCCCGCACGGGTAGGTGCGTGGGAAAACCTTTCGACCATACCGAGGACGACGCGCGATGGCGAACCTGCGCCGCGCCTCGTGGCGGGCGTCACGCCCCGACGGGCTGGTGACGCCAGGCGTCAGACGTGGCTGCCGCGCAGCTGCGCGAGGTAGACGAGCGCAGCGACCGTCCCGGCGAGGTTGAGCAGCGAGAGCGGCGCCCAGAAGACGGCGTGCGCGACGACGGCGAGGCCCAGGATCACGAGCCAGGTGTTCTTGGGCAGGGAGTCGGCGACGCTGAAGCGTCCGGCGTCGCGCAGCACGCAGTCGACGAGCGCGAACGCCTTCACGGCGAACAGCACGAGCGACAGCAGGAGCATCAGGCTGGACTGGACCTCGAACACGTCTGGACCCTACCGCCAGACGCCGAACGGCGGGCCCCCGTCGCCGGGAGCCCGCCGTCGCGGGTGGTGCTGGTGGCCGATCAGGACTGCGTGCTGCTGCTGTCGCTGGAGCCGGTGCTGCTGGCCGTCGTCTTCTTGGCGGGCGCCTTCTTCGCGGGCGTCTCGGCCGGCGCCGTGACGGCGGACCGCGTGGCGGCCGACGTGGACGCGGGCTTCGGGGCGGCGGGCGGCGTGGGAGCCGGGCGCGGGGCAGGCGGCGGGGTGGGGGCCGTCGAGGGACCACCCGAACCCTTCACCTTGGAGTAGACGGCGGCGCCGATGCCGGTGACCAGGCCGAGCTTGACGACCCGCTTGAGACGCGCCCGGCGCTTGGCCTTCTTCTCCGCCTTCTTCTTGGCCTTGCGGCGACCCTTGGGGGTCACCTTCTCCTCGAGGGCGTCGGTGTCGACGTTCTCCTCGACGAAGGCCTCGGCGGCGGCACGCGCCTTGCCGGCACCCTCGACCGCCTTCTCGGCGGCCTTCTCGGCACCCGACGCGGCCTTCTCGGCGGCCTCGGTGGCCAGCTCGGAGGCGACCTTGACGGCGTCGGCGATCTGCTTCCTGCTGAAGAGCTTCATGTCTCGACCCTACGTCGGATCGGCGACCACGTCGCGCGGGGACACGTCGTCGCGCAGCCCGCGCCACGTCGCGTGCCGCACATGACCGCCGTGGGTCCACCCCGTCAGACCCACCTCGGCGACCAGCTCGGGCGCCACCCAGTGCGCCTCGCGGGCGACCTCGCGGGGCACCTCGGGGACGGGCGCCTCGTCGACCGCGAGCGGGGCAAGGACCCCGGCGAGCGACTCCAGGTCGGCGTCGCGGAACCCCGATCCGACCTTGCCGGCGTAGGTCAGGTGACCGCCGCGGTGCACCGCCAGCACGAGCGCGCCGATCGAGTCCCGTCGTCCGCCCTTGCCCGGCGTCCAGCCGATCACGACGACGTCGTGCGTGCGCTGGTGCTTGATCTTGAGCCACGACCGGGACCGCTCGGCGCGGTACTGCGACGCGCGCCGCTTCGCCATGACGCCCTCCAGCCCGCGCTCGAGGCTGGCGGCGACGGCGGCGTCGAGATCGCCCTCGAACGCGGGCGGCACCCGGAGCGTCGCCCCCTCGCGGTCGCCGATGCCGAGGGCCTCGAGCGCCTCGCGGCGCTCGTCGTAGGACTGCGACCGCAGCGACCGGCCGTCGGCCTCGAGCAGGTCGAACGCGAGGAACGCCAGCGGCACGCGCTGCCGGGCGCTGCGCACGTCGGTCGGGCGGCTCAGGCCGACCCGCTGCTGCAGCAGGCCGAAGTCGGGCACGCCGTCGTCGTCGAACGCGACGAGCTCGCCGTCGAGAACGACCGGGCCGAGGCCGGCCGACCACAACGCCTCGACGACCTCGGGGCACGCGTCGGTGAGGTCCTTGTCGTTGCGGCTGGCCAGCGACACGCCCTGGTCGTCGACGGTGGCGACGGCGCGGTAGCCGTCCCACTTCATCTCGAACGCCCACTCGGCCGGATCCTTGACGCCGGCACCGGCGGGCGAGGCGAGCATCACGGCGGCCCGGCCACGCCGCGCCGGCCGGGGGATCTGCTCGGCGTCGACGTCACGACCGACCGCCGGCGGAGGCGGCGGGACGAGCGCGGCCAGCGGGTCGCCGTCGTCCAGTCGCTCGAGCACGTCGTGCAGGTCCAGGTGGGTGAGGTCGTCGTCGATCTCGTCCCACGTGCGGGGCGCCGCGACGAACGGGTGGAACGTCCCGCGCAGCGAGTACGGCGAGATGGTGGTCTTGTTCGCGTTGTTCTGGCTCCAGTCGACCAGCACCTTGCCCTTGCGGATGCTCTTGGTCATCTGGCTGACGACCAGCTCGGGCAGCTGCTGCTGGAGGGCCTGCGCCAGCTGCTTGGCGAACGCGTTGACGTAGTCGGCGTCGTGCTCGCCGTCGAGCGGCGCGTAGAGGTGCAGACCCTTGCTGCCGCTGGTGACGGGATAGGTCTCCAGGCCGACGTCCTGCAGCAGTGCGCGGGCCTCCTGCGCCACGACGGCGCACTCGCGCAGACCGACGCCGGGGCCCGGGTCGAGGTCGAGCACCAACCGGTCCGGGTGCAGCGGCTCGCCGTCGCGTCCCAGGCGCCACTGCGGCACTTGCAGCTCGAGCGCGTTCATCTGACCCAGCCATGCGAGGTCGGCCGCCGTCTCGACCACCGGGTAGACGGGGGCGTGGTGTCCGTGGTCGACGCGCTGCCGCCGGATCCAGTCGGGCGCGTGGTCGGGCAGGTTCTTCTCGAAGAACGCCTCGCCCTCGCTGCCCCGCCGCCCCACGCCCTCCGGGAAGCGCTTGCGCGAGCAGATCCGGTCGGCCAGGTGCGGCAGCATCAGCGGCGCGACCTGCAGCAGGTACTGCAGCACCTCGGCCTTGGTGGTGCCCGACTCGGGGTAGAGGACCTTGTCGGGGTTGGTCAGCCGCAGGCGGTGACCGTCGATGCTGACGGTCTGGGCCGCCACGTCAGCCGGTCTTCTTCTGCGGGGCCTTCTTCGTCGACTTCGAGGAGGTCGTCTTCTTGGCGGCGGACTTCTTGGCCGGCGCCTTCTTCGCCGCGGTCTTCTTCGCCGGCGCCTTCTCGGTGTCGCTGCCGCCCTTGCGCTTGTCGATGCTGCGCTTGAGCGCCTCCATCAGGTCGATGACCTCGGCCTGGTCGTCCTCGGGGTCGCGCCCGAAGGTGGCCTCGGTGTCGAGGGACTCGCCCTGCTCCAGCTTGGCCTCGACCAGCGTCTGGAGCTGGACCTGGTACTCGTCCTTCATGTCCGACGACTCGAAGTCGCCCGACAGCGACTCGACCAGCTGCGAGGCCATCGCGGCCTCCTTGTCGGTGACCTCCACCTCGCCGCCGAGCACGTCGAAGTCGGGGACGCGGATCTCGTCCTCCCACAGCAGTGTCTGCAGCATCAGCACGTCGCCGCGCACGCGCATCGCGGCGAGATGGGTGTGCTGGCGCAGCGCGAACTTGGCGATCGCGGTGCGGTCGGTCTCCTCGAGCGCGCGGCGCAGCAGCGCGTAGGGCTTGAGGGCACGTTCCTCGGGCTCGAGGAAGTAGCTCTTGTCCATGCGGAGCACGTCGACGGCGTCGGCGGGCACGAACTCGAGGACCTCGATGTCGCGGCTGCGCTCGGCCGGGAGCGAGGCCAGGTCGTCGTCGGTGAGCACGACCGTGCGGTCGCCGTCGTCATAGGCCTTCTGGATGTTCTCGTAGGCCACGGTCTCGCCGCAGATCTCGCACTTGCGCTGGTAGCGGATGCGACCGGCGTCCTTGTCGTGCACCTGGTGCAGCGAGACGTCGTGGCTCTTCGTCGCGCTGTAGACCTTCACGGGCACGTGCACCAGCCCGAAGCTGATGGCGCCCTTCCAGATCGATCGCATGTGACCAGTGTTTCGCACGGCACGCGAGTGGTCCAGCGGGAGACGCCGGCCCTCGGTGCGTTCAGCGCTCCTCGTCGACAGGGACGACGCGGTCCGGGTCGGGGACGACACCGTCGTCCGGCTCGTCGTCGTCGATCCAGGCCTCGTCCTGCTCGGCGAGGTCCGCAGGATCGGCCAAGGGCTCGAGGTCGTCGGGATCCATGTCCCGGACGTACCCCGCTACGGTGGGTCGACGCGTCAGCGACGCAGCAGGCGGCGCCACAGCGGCGCGGGAGACGCCGTCGGCGGTGCCTTCTTCTGCGGCTTCAGCACCTCGTGGAAACCCGGGTCGTACGGTTCGAGGCCGGCGTCGACGCGGCGCCTGACCTCGGTGGCCGCGGCAGCCGGATCGTCGAACGGCACGCCGGCCAGGTCGTTGGGCGAGAAGCGCCACCACCGCAGGTCGAGCAGCTCGTCGCGCAGGTCGTCGGGGAACCGGGGTCGGATCACCCGGGCCGGCAGGCCGCCGCAGACGGTGAACGGCGGCAGGTCGTGGGTGACCACGGCGTTGGCGGCCACGACGCACCCGTCACCGATCGTCACGCCGCGCAGCACCACGACGCCGGCGCCGAGCCAGACGTCGTTGCCGATCCACGCCCGGTCGCGTCCGACGTGGCGAAAGGACTGACGGCCCCCGGACTCGGGGTCGATCACGACGGACTCGGCAGCGGCGGGGTGCCAGCCGTGGACGGCCTTCTTGTACTGGAAGGACGAGACGCCGAGCCACGTCATCGGGTGGCCGGTGGCCCCGATCGTGGAGTTGTTGCCGATCTCGCAGTAGCGACCGACGTCGGCGTGCTGCGACTCGACGTGCTGACCCAGCTCGGTGAAGCAGCCGACTCGGGTCTCGGAGCGGATGAGGAGTCGACCGAGCAGACGGACGGGCGGCTCGACGAGGAGTCGGCTGCTGCCGACGCGCTGCACGTGCTGCGCGCCCCGTGCGTGCTCGCTCACCGGACTCCTCTCGACTCTGCTCGTCGACCAGCCACGCCGACGGACCTCAGGCTATCGGTCCGGGACCGGGGGCTGGCACGATCATCCGATGACCGATCGACGTGAACTCGTCAGGGGGTGGCACGGTGTCATCGCCGTGCTTGTCGCCGTGTCGGTGGTGACCCAGCTCGTGCTGGTGCTGCGCGACGACGCCAGCGTCGTCAACCTCTTCAGCTACTTCACGATCCAGTCGAACCTGCTGACGATGGCGGCGGCGGCGCTCGTGGCGGTCGATCCCGAGCGCGACGAGCCGTGGTTCCAGGTGCTCCGGCTCGCCGCGCTGGTGGGGATCACGGTGACCGGGATCGTGTACGCCACCGTGCTGGCGGGCGCGCTCGACCTGTCGGGCCTGCGCCTCGTGCTCGACGTCGTGTTCCACTACGTCGTGCCGTGGGCGTCGGTCGCGGGCTTCGTGCTCCTGGCCCCGCGCACGCCACTGGGGCCGGGGTCCTGGTGGTTCCTCGTCTGGCCCGTCGCGTGGCTGGCCTACACGCTGGTCAGGGCGCAGCTGACCGACGCCGGGTTCGCGATCAGCGACACCGAGACCGGCCCGGTGCCGTACGACTTCCTCGACGTCGACCGGCACGGCGCCGCGTCGGTCGCAGTGGTCAGCGTGGCGATCACGCTGCTGGCCGTGCTGCTCGCAGCGGGCTACCGCTGGGTCGCGAGCAGGCCCCGCCGGTCGGCCACGACCTCGAACACGTAGGTGCAGAACGGCGGGATCGAGGCCGCCAGCGCAACGAGCCCGACGTTGCGCCGCCACCCGAAGATCCACCACGTGACGGCGGTGACGACGAGGTAGATCAGGAACATGCCCCCGTGGACGGCCCCCGCGACGGGAACCCCGCCCTCGTGCAGCCCGAACGGTTCCGACTCGGTCACGTACTTGCAGAACATCGCCGCGAGGAGCAGAGCCCACGAGATGGCTTCGGCGAAGGCGACGGTGCGGAAGATCGTGCGGAGGTTCACGCCCGCCAAACTATCCACCCGCCGCCAGCACCCCGCTGACGAGCCACGCGTTTCCGCTGACGAGTCACGCGCGCCGCGCCGTGCGCCCGGTCACGCCGGTGAAACATCGGCGGGGGAGAATGTGCGCCATGGCCTTCCTGCTCCGCATCGAGCTGCCCGACGTGCCGGGCTCCCTCGGCGGCGTGGCCACGGCGCTGGGTTCTGCCGGAGCCGACATCGAGGCCATCGAGATCGTCGAGCGCCGCTCGGACGGCACGGTCGTCGACGACGTGCTGCTGCAGCTGCCGTCGTCGGTCATGCCCGACGCGCTGGTCACCGCGTGCCACGCGCTGCCGGGGGTCGCGGTCCAGTGGATCTCGCGCTACACCGCGGGCGCCAACCTGAGTCTCGACCTCGAGACCGTCGAGGCGTTCACCGCCGAGCCGGCTTTCGCGATCGAGCGCATGGTCGAGCTGCTCCCCGACACGTTCCGCTCCGACTGGGCCGTCGCGGTCGCGGCCGACGGTGCGGACCTGCTGGTGCGGGCCGCGTCGCCGACGGCGCCGAAGCTCGGTGAGTCGGCGCACTCGTGGACCAGCGTCGCGAGCGCCCAGCGTCTCGAGACGCTCCCCGAGTGGGAGTCGACCGTGCTGGCCGGTGCACCCGGCAAGGATCGCGACGGCCGCGCGTTCGTCGTGGTGCTCGGTCGTCACGGCGGTCCGGCGTTCCTCGACTCCGAGGTCGCGCGGCTCGGGCACATGGTCTCGCTCGCCGCGTCGGTGCAGGGCGAGTAGGGGTCCCGACGTCGTCCCCGGCGGGAGTGGGGGATCAGTCGTCGACGTGCGGCACGTGCGCGTGGTGGAAGCGGCCGAGCGCCTCGACCTCGGCCTCCATCGAGGGGACGCTGCGGGCGGCCAGCTTGCGCACCACCGGCCAGGCGACGGGTGAGTTGGTCAGCGCCTTCGACCAGTTCGCGACGATCACGCCCTTCGGCACGTAGACGCGCGTCTTGCGCTTCTCCAGGCCCGTGAGGATCAGGTCGACGCACGCCTCGACGCTCGTGGTGCCGTTGGCGGGGTAGGGCAGCTTCTTGCGGATCGCGCGGAACGTCGGCAGGTCCTTCTCGGCGTTGCGCACGATGTCGGTGTCGACCCACGACGGATGGCAGACGCCCACGTCGATGCCGAGGTGCGCGACCTCCTGCTTGTACGCCAGCGTCAGCGACTCGGCGCCGGCCTTGCTGGCGTTGTACGACGCGAGGCCCGCCAGGGTGGCGAACGACGCGAGCGACGCGACGGTGAGCGCGTACCCGTTCGTCGCCTCCAGGTGCGGGGTGGAGTGCTTGAGGGTGCGGAACACGCCGTTGAGGTTGATGTCGACGACGCGGTCGAACGCCTCGTCGTCGATCTGCCGCACCGTGCCGTACGACGCGATGCCGGCGTTGGCCAGCACGTGGTCGATGCGGCCGAAGTGCGCGGCGGCGGCGTCGATCGCGGACTTCATGGCCGCGCTGTCGCGGACGTCGGCCTCCCACCAGGCCGCCGCCTCTCCGAGCTCGTCGCTGAGCGCGGCGAGCAGCTCGGGCTCGAGACCGACCAGGGCGACCCTGCCTCCGCCCGCCACGTAGCCGCGGGCGACGCCCGCACCGATGCCCCGCGCCGCGCCCGTGACGAGCGCGACCTTGCCTGCGAACCGCTGCTTCATGAGGTCAACATACCGACGGTATCTCGAACGTGTCACTCCGGATGTCACGTACGGCGGTGGGCGGGCGGGCGATACCGTCGGCCGCATGAGCGCGCTGGCGAACGTGTCCGACACCTTCGACCCCGAGGCGTGGGACGTCGTCCCCGGCTTCGAGGACCTGACCGACCTGACCTACCACCGCGCCAGGGCCCACGGCACGGTCCGCATCGCGTTCGACCGTCCCGACGTGCTCAACGCGTTCCGGCCGCACACCGTCGACGAGCTGCTGCGCACGCTGGAGCACGCGCGCACGTCGGCCGACGTCGGCTGCGTTCTGCTGACCGGCAACGGGCCGAGCGAGAAGAACGGCAAGCACGCCTTCTGCACCGGTGGCGACCAGCGCATCCGCGGTCGGGCCGGGTACCAGTACGAGGACGTGTCGGCGTCGTCCGGCGACACGGGTGCCGAGGAGCCCTCGCCCATCGACAAGGCGAAGCTCGCCCGCCTCCACATCCTGGAGTGCCAGCGCCTCATCCGGTTCATGCCCAAGGTGGTCGTCGCCGTGGTCAACGGCTGGGCTGCGGGGGGCGGGCACTCGCTGTTCGTCACGGCGGACCTCGCGCTCGCGTCGGCCGAGCACGGCCGCTTCAAGCAGACCGACGCCGACGTCGGCTCGTTCGACGGCGGCTACGGCTCGGCCTACCTGGCGCGGCAGGTGGGGCAGAAGTTCGCCCGCGAGATCTTCTTCCTCGGCCAGGAGTACTCGGCCGACGACGCCGTGCGCATGGGCGCGGCCAACCGCGCCGTCCCGCACGCTGACCTCGAGAAGGTCGCCCTCGAGTGGGGCGCGCTCATCAACGGCAAGAGCCCCACGGCCCAGCGCATGCTCAAGTACTCGTTCAACCTGCTCGACGACGGTCTCGTCGGCCAGCAGCTGTTCGCGGGCGAGACCACGCGCCTGGCCTACATGACCGACGAGGCCCAGGAGGGCCGCGACCAGTTCCTCGAGAAGCGCGACCCCGACTGGTCGCCCTACCCCTGGTACTACTGACCTGACGGCGAGGCGGTGGATGGTCGGGTACTCGGCTCGCTGCACGTCGCCCTGCGGGTCGATCAGCTCCTCGGGCTCCTCGGCGTCGGCGATCGCCTCGCGCTCCTCGGCGTCGCGGGTCGGCGTGAGCGCGCCCGGCACGGGTTCGGGATCCGACGCACCCGGGGACAGCGCGCCGTCGCCGGGCTGCGGGTCGCGGAGCGTGCGGGCGCCCGACTCCATCAGCAGGTAGCCCAGCAGGAAGCTGTTGAAGGACCGGTACGCGAACAGGGCCTGCTCGTCGTCGAAGCCCTGGTCGAGCAGGGCCTCGAGCATCGACTCGATCCACGCGAGCGAGCGCAGCGGCGGGTTGATCCACGGGGCCTCGGCCGGACGCGTGGCGACGAGCGGGAACGCGTGGGGGTGCGCGATCGCGAACCGCCGCCCGCCGCGGGCCAGCCGCGCCAGGTAGTCGCGCCACCCGTCGGACGCGTCGCGGCGCACCTCCGGATCGTGGTCCAGCTCGGTGACGACCAGGTCGATCACGGCGTCGAGCAGGTCGTCGCGGTCGGACACGTGCTTGTACAGCGACATCGCCTCGACGCCCAGGCGCGACGCGATCGTGCGCATCGTCGCGGCGCCGACGCCGTCGGCGTCGATCAGCTCGAGCGTCGCTCGCGCGATGACGTCGCGGGACAGTCCGCGCCCCCGTCCTCGTCCGCCCCGCCGGGGTGTCATGCTCCCCATGGTCGCGCGGCCGACGCGGGGGGTCAGCCGGGCGTGCCGCGGTCGGCGTGACCCAGCGACCGGCCCGGTGCGACGACGTCGCGGACGCGACGCTTCAGCTCGGTGATCTCGGGGAACCCGCCGTCGCGCTTGCGGTTCCACACCGCGTGGGTCGCGCCGTCGAGGTCGACGTCGACACGGAACACGCCCCCCGTGGCCGGCTGCAGGGCCACCCGGCCACCGGCCTCGGCCAGCTCGGCCGCGAAGGTCTCCAGCAGCTCGCCCGCGTACCACTGCGCGCGCAGCAACCAGCGGCACTGCGTGCAGTAGGTGACGACGATCGTCGGCGCGCTCACTCCTCGAGTATGACCGCGCCCTGGTCCGGCGGTGGATCCCCGGACGGGTCGTTGACCGACGGCTCCGGCATGGTCCGCGTCGTGACGATCTCCTCCGCCACGTCGGCCAGCTTGCGGTTCGTCGTCTGCGAGATCCGTGAGAGGTAGGCGAAGGCGGTGTCCTCGTCGAGGGCGAACCGCTCCATCGCGATGCCCAGGGCGATGCCGATCCGGCTCCGCGTGATCAGTGCTCGTCGCAGGTGCTCGTTCTCGCGTTCGAGCTCGTCGACGGACGTCATGTCGTCGTCTCCCAGAGGTTCGGGTCAACGACTCCAGCTGCTCGAAGTCATGCGCGGGCTCAGCCCGAAGAAGAAAGTACATCACCCTGACGCGCGCTCGAGCCACGACCGGCCCGGTGTGAGCCGGGACGCACTCACCCGGGCCGTCCGGTTCGGGTCTCGCTTGACCTCGGGTCGACCTGAACCGGCACGATCGGCCCATGGCCCCGCACGAGCACCACGCCCACCCCACCGACGCCTTCGAAGGTCCTGAGGAGGTCGCTCGCGTCGTCGCGGACGGCGAGATCGCGCTCGGCTTCGTGCGCGAGGTCGTCGAGGCGGTGCTCGACCTCGACCGCGGACCCGTCCGCTCGGTGCTGGACATCGGCTCGGGTCCCGGGGTCGCGACCGTGGAGCTCGCGCGACTGCTGCCGGGTGCCACGGTGCTGGCGCTCGACGCGTCGGGGTCGATGACCGAGGCCGTCCGCGAGCGCGCGGCCACGGCCGGAGCGGCCGATCGCGTCGACGCGCGGCAGTCGGAGATCCCCGACGGCCTCGACGAGCTGAGCGACGTCGACCTCGTGTGGGCCTCGATGTCGCTGCACCACGTCGGCGACGAGGTGGCGGCGCTGCGCGGCGTCCGCGACACCCTCAGCCGCCACGGGATCGTCGCGATCCTGGAGTTCGGCGACCAGCGACGGCTCCTGCCCCCGGGGGACGACGAGCTGGCCGACCGCGTCGAGGCGGCGTACCGGGAGTTCTTCGAGGCTCAGCAGCACCACTGGCACGGGGACACCCCGTCCGGAGAGCTGACCGACATGGTCGAGCAGGCCGGGCTGACGGTGCTCGACGACCACGTCTCGGTGATCACGCACCGTCCCCCGCTCGACGAGGCGCAGCGCCGCTACGTGACCGGCTCGTTGGTGCGCGCCCGCCGGCAGCTGGAGGGGCACCTCGCGAGGCGCGACCTGCGCGCGCTCGACCGCCTCGCGGACGACCCCGACCGCCCCGACGCCCCCGTCGTCGTCTCGCGCCGCATCGTCCTCGCATCGCGCTGACCTCATCCGGCCCACGCGGCCGAGCCGAGGTGGTTCCGCCGAGAGCGGACAGGGGTTGAGGTCCGTCGGATCGTCGCATCAGATGGACCCATGCGACTCCTGGTCCTCGGCGGCACCGTCTTCCTCTCGCGCGCGGTGGCGGCCGAGGCCGTCGCGCGCGGGCACGAGGTGGTGTGCGCGTGCCGCGGGGAGTCGGGCGAGGTGCCGGACGGGGCGACGCTGCTGCGCTGGGACCGTGACCTCCCCGCTCCCGCCGAGCTGGCCGACACCTTCGACGCGGTCGTCGACGTCGCGCGGCTGCCGTCGCACGTGCGGGCGGCCGTCGCGGCGACGCCGAGCGCGCACTGGGTGTTCGTCTCGACCGTCAACGTCTACGCCGACGACGCGACCCCGGGCGGCGGACCTGCCGTGACACCCCTGCGCGAGCCGCTCGAGCAGGACGCCGACTGGCGCTCCGACCCCGACGCGTACGGACGCATGAAGGTCGCGTGCGAGCAGATCGTTCGCGACGGTGCGGCGTCGTCCACCGTGGTCCGTCCCGGCCTGATCGCCGGCCCCGGCGACCCGTCGGGGCGCTTCTCGTACTGGGCGCGGCGGCTGCCGGCGTCCGACGAGGTGCTGGCGCCGGGCGACCCGGCCGACGTGGTCCAGGTCGTCGACGTGCGGGACCTGGCGGGGTGGATCGTGACGCTCGCCGAGCAGCGCACCGCGGGCACGTTCGACGCCGTCGGCGAGCCGATGCCGATCGAGGCCATGCTGCTCGCCGGCGATCCCGGGGCCGACCTCACCTGGGTCGCCCAGTCCTTCCTCGCCGAGCAGGGCGTCGAGCCGTGGGCCGGTCCCGACGCGATCCCGGTGTGGCTTCCTCGGCCGGAGCACGACGGGATGCTGGCCCACGACCCCGAGCCCGCGCTCGAGGCAGGCCTGCTGCTGCGCCCGCTGGCCGACACGTTCGCCGACACGCGCGCCTGGCTCGCCGCCACCGACGGCGCGCCGGTCACCGGCATCGACGCGGAGCGGGAGGCCGAGCTGCTGGCCGCGTGGCGGCAACGGGCCTGATCAGCAGACCGGGTCGCGCATGACCGACAGCTCGGTGGGCTCGCGGCGGCCGCGGAGCACCTCGTTGCCGTGGTCCACCCACAGCTCCTGCTCGCCCGGGACCGCGGCCCCGACCGATCGCCGGGCCGCGAGCACGTGGCCCGGTGCGTCCTTGGCGAGCTCGGTCAGGCGGGCGGCGGCGTTCACGGCGTCGCCGATGACGGTGTACTCGAAGCGCGACTGCGCGCCGACGTTGCCGGCGACCACCTCGCCGGTCGACACCCCGATGCCGGCACCGATCTCGGGCACCTCGTCGCCGAGCCGAGTCACGATCCCGCGCGCCGCCCCGAGCGCCGCGCTCGCGTGGTTGTCCAGGTGCACCGGGGCGCCGAAGATCGCCAGCACGGCGTCGCCCATGAACTTGTTGACGAGCCCGTTGCGTCGCTCGACCTCCTCCACGACGACCGCGAAGAACCGGTTGAGCATCTCCACGACCTCGGTCGCCGGCCGGTCGGTCGCGTAGGTGGTCGATCCGATCAGGTCGATCATCAGCACCGAGACGTCGAGCGACTCGCCGCCGAGCTCGACGTCGGACCGCGTCGCGACGGCGGCGACGGACTCGCCGACGTGACGACCGAACAGGTCGCGGATGCGCTCGCGCTCGCGCAGCCCGTCGACCATGTCGTTGAACCCCGCCTGCAGCAGGCCGAGCTCGGTGCTGTCGTCGACCGGCACGTGGACCTGCAGCTCGCCCGTGCGCACCAGCGCGAGGGCCTCGCGGACCGCCGCGATGGACGTGACGAACGACGACGCGGTGAGCAGCGTGACCATCAGGCCGAACAGCAAGATGACGATCGCCAGCGCGATGATCGCGTAGGCCAGGCGCGACAGCGTGACCTCGTCGGGCTGCGTGAGGGCGACGATGCCGGCGACGACGAGGCCGAGTGCCGGTGCGCCGGTGCCCGCCACCCAGAACAGCACCATCTTGCGACGCACGCCGAAGGCGACGGCCGGCTCACCGCCCTGGTCCGTGAGCGCCTTGGCGGCGACGGGACGCAGCGTGAACTCGGTCAGCAGGTACGCGACGGCGCCGGTCACGGCGCCGGCGATGAGCACGCCGGCAGCGGTCGGCAGCGCGGCGCTGGGCTGGATGACCAGCGCGAGGGTCGTGAAGATGATCGCGGCGACAAACCACAGCGCGAACTGCACACGGGTGATGCGCCACGGCAGTCGCACCGCCGACCGTCGCTGACGGCTCGTCGGCGTCCGCCCGGACAGGGCCCAGCGCAGCTCGCGCACCGTCGCGACGGTGATGACGGTGGTGCCGATCGTGACCGCGACCGCCACGTACGACGGGATCGCGATGGCGAGAGCGATCCACATCTGCTTGCTGGGGCCCCCGCCGGGGATGATGAGCAGGTTCAGCGCGGCGATGACGCCGGCGCCCACGACGTTCGTGACGACCAGGAACACCGTGAGCAGCACCTGGATGCGGATGCGCAGGTGGCGCAGGTCCTGGTCCACGGGGCCGAGCAGCCGCCGCTGGAGGCGTCGCGTCCGCTTCGCCACGTGCGCCTCCGGCTCGTCGTGACCCGCCGCACCGCGGATCGTTGGCGTCATGGTGGCACGTCGTCGCCGTTCGTGGCGATGATTGACAGCCGCGCGCTGGCCCGTGACCCTGTGAGGGCGGCCGGCGACTCCCACCGGCCCGACGAGAGGAACCCCATGTCGCGCAAGCCCGATCCCGAGATCGTCGCCGCCCTCGAGCGGGTCACCGACTACGACTCCGCCGTGATCAAGGACCTCGCCGCCGTCGGCAACCGCGTCAACATTCCCGACCGCTGGTCGGTCATCTTCGAGAAGACCTCGGCCGACATGGCCTACGTGCTGCTCGACGGCCAGGTCGACGTCCGCAAGGACGGCGCGACCATCGCGACGCTCGGCCCGGGAGCGATCTTCGGCGAGATGGCCCTGATCGACCACACGCTGCGCAGCGCGTCGATCGTCGCGGTCACCCCGATCTCGGCCCTCCGTCTCGACCACGAGTCCCTCAAGCAGCTGTTCGAGGACCACCCGTCGTGGGCCGAGACCCTTCGCGCGCAGGCGGCGGAGTACCGCTGACGGCGACCGGAGTTCCGCCCGGAAAAGAACTAAGCGACCGCTTAGTGAGACGCTGGTCTCACGCAGTGGTCGCTTGTGTGACGAACGGATAACGTCACCCGAATGAAGCTCGGTGTCGTCAAGGAGTCCACGGCGGGCGAGACCCGCGTCGCGGGCACACCGACCACCGTGGCCCAGCTCGAGAAGCTGGGCTACGAGGTCGTCGTCGAGACGGGCGCGGGTGAGGCGTCGAGCTTCACCGACGCGGCGTACGTCGAGGCGGGAGCCACGACCGGGACGGCCGACGAGGCGTGGAGCGCCGACGTCGTCCTGAAGGTCAACGCCCCCACCTCCGAGGAGATCGGGAGGCTCGCGGACCACGCGACGCTGATCTCCCTGATCAGCCCCCGCCTCAACGAGGCCCTGGTCGACGAGCTCACGCAGCGCAGCCTCACGGTGCTGGCCATGGACGCCGTGCCGCGCATCTCGCGGGCGCAGTCCATGGACGTGCTGTCGTCGATGGCCAACATCGCGGGCTACCGCGCCGTCGTCGAGGCGGCGCACGAGTTCGGCCGCTTCTTCACCGGGCAGGTCACGGCCGCCGGGAAGGTGCCGCCCGCC
>JALRKU010000172.1 GCA_023254755.1 Aeromicrobium sp.
TTACCAGAAGCAGAAGCCTGAAGAGACTCGACCCGATAACCCCAGGCTTCTCTATAAGCATTATTTTTAAGTTGGATCTCATCTATTTTAGAAAGAAGTTTTGTGTCAGCCTGAAGTTTCGCCGCCGAGCGACGACTTCAGCCGCCCGGGTCGCATGTGGTGGAGCGTCCCCGAGGGCGTCACTCAGTTCCAGACATGGCGCGAGCTGACGACGGTCTACCACGAGGGCGTGCCGGGTCACCACCTGCAGTGCGGTCTCGCCGTGCACCACCGGGCGACGCTCAACGCGTGGCGCCGCGAGAACTGGAACTCCGGTCACGGCGAGGGCTGGGCGCTCTACGCCGAGCGGTTGATGGAGGAGCTGGGCTACCTCGACGACCCGGCCGACCGCCTCGGCATGCTCGACGGCCAGCGGATGCGCGCGGCGCGCGTCGTGATCGACCTCGGCGTCCACCTGGGACTGCCCAAGCCCGACGGCACCGGCACCTGGACCGGCGACGACGTGCTGCCGTTCCTGTCGCAGCACGTGTCGATGGACGAGGGCTTCGTCCGCTTCGAGGCCAACCGCTACCTGGGCTGGCCGGGCCAGGCGCCGTCGTACAAGGTCGGGCAGCGACTGTGGGAGCAGCTGCGCGACGACTGGACGGCGCGGCACGGCACCGGTGTCGACGGCTCCGGCCTGAAGCGCTTCCACGCCGAGGCCCTCGCCGTGGGAGGGGTCGGCATGGGGACCCTGCGCGACGTGCTCCTGACCTGACCGGACGGCGCGCCCTCAGGCCGGCTCGGGGGAACGGCGGGGGGCGCGCTTGCCCCCGCCGGGGCCGTCGTCGTCGCCGTCGGTGGGCACCACGCAGGCGCGCTCGAGCAGCAGCGACGCGACGACGAGCAGTACGGCCGCCACGGCGGCGACGCCGGAGTGGATCACCCGCTCGCGACCGAGCTCGGTGTCCCACGCGTCGAGGTACGCGACGGCGTAGCCGGCGTAGAAGCCCGCCACCACCGAGCCCACCGCGATGCCCGCCTTGGCGAGCGCCAGCAGCCGCAGCGCGTGGTGCGACGCCATGCGCTGCTTCTTCTTGTGCAGGGCCTGCCAGGTGCTCCACGCCAGGCCGCCCACCAGCAGCGCGATCAGCCCGAGCAGCGCCGCCGCGAGCCACGACACCTGGGGCACCGTGCCGTCGGAACGCACGACCAGCGGCGGCATGAGCCGGCCTCCGGCGAACCCGACGGCCGCGAGCCCGAGCACCCGCAGCAGCGGGGTCCGACGCATCGGCCGACGGGACGTCATGACATCAGGACAGCAGGATCGCGAGGTCGTCGCGCTTCGCCACGCCGGACGTGTCCACGCCGCCCAGCAGGTCGGCGACGAAGCCCTGACCCGGGATCTCACCCTCGGGATCGATCTCGAGCCACGGCAGGAGCACGAAGGCACGCTCGTGGGCGCGCGGGTGCGGCAGCGTCAGCTGGTCGTCGGCCGCGACGCGGTCGCCGACCACGATGACGTCGACGTCGAGCGTGCGCGGGGCGCCGCGCTCGGAGCGCTCACGGCCGAACGCGTCCTCGATGGCCAGCGCGCGGTCGAGCAGCGTGTGGACCGTCAGCGTGGTGTCGATGAGGACGACCGCGTTGAGGAAGGGCCCGGAGCCCTCGGGGGCGTCGACGGGCTCGGTCTCGTAGACCGAGGAGACCGCGACGACGGTGACCTCGGGGGTGTCCTCGAGCGCTGCGACGGCGCCCTGGAGTCGATCCATGCGCTCGCCGAGGTTCGACCCGATCGACAGGACCGCCTGACGGATCGGCCGCATGCCGCCGGTCATGGTGTCGGCGTCCAGCTCGTACGGGGTGGGCGCTTCGGTCACTGCTTGCTCCGCTCTATCGTGACGCTGACGTCGGCGAACGTCACCGCGATGGGCGCTCGGGGCTTGTGCACCGTCACGCTAGCCCATCGCACCGACGGCACCGCCAGGCACAATCCCACCACACGATCGGTGACGGTCTCAATGAGGTCCACGGGGTCGCCGGCCACCGCGTCGTGCACCTGCTGCGCCAGCGTGCCGTAGTCGACCGTGAGGGCCAGGTCGTCGGTCGAGGCGGCCGGAGCGAGGTCGATCCCGAGCGCGACGTCGACCACGAACGGCTGGCCGTCGCGGCGCTCCTCGGGCAGCACGCCGTGGTGCGCGAAGACCTCGATCCCGCGCAGGTCGATGCGGTCGAGTCCTTCGGGGATCACGCGTCCTCCCCCTCGTCGCTCATGGTCGCCACCGGGGAGGCGTGGCGCAGCCAGAACTTCCACCCCGATCCGTCGCGGACCAGGATACTCGTGCTGATCGCGGTGCCCGCCCCGAACGACGTGGCCGCGGACAGCCCCTCCGAGTCGCCGGGCTGGCCCGACAGGACGCTCTCGGTGCACGTGACGACCGCGGTGGTCGGCGTGCCCTCGGCGGCGGGCAGCAGCGTGACCTCGACGTCGGTGAGGAAGAACTGGATGTAGCCGACGTGGGCCATCAGCACGATCCACGACCGCACGACGTCGGCCGTGCCGCGCAGCATCGGCGCCCCGGGGTGCACGCACGACGTGTCCGGGTCGTCGACCCACAGCGCGGTCATCAGGTCGGCGTCGCCGGTCTCGACCGCGTCGTACAGCGCCCGGTGCGCTGCGAGCACGTCGGCCGTCATCGCGGTCCCCCCTCGCCGCCGAGCCGGCCGTTCACGCGGGCTCCTGACGGAGGCGGGCGACGACGCGGACGGCGTCGGCGGAGGGGCGCGGGTCGTGGACGCGCACGCACCAGACGCCCGCCGCGGCGCACAGCGTCGTGACGGCCGCCGTGGCGTCCTCGCGGCGGTCGACGGCCCGCAGCTCGGGGCCGTCGGCCAGCAGCTCGCCGAGGAAGCGCTTGCGGCTGGCGGCGACGAGCACCCGGTGACCCGTGGCGGTGAACGCGTCGAGGTGCGCCAGCACGGTCCAGTTCTGGTCGCCGGTCTTGCTGAAGCCCAGGCCGGGGTCGACGACGATGCGCTCGGGCGCGATGCCGGCACCGACGGCGGCGTCGACCTGCTCGGTGAGCTCCGCGACCACGTCGGCCACCAGGTCGTCGTACGTGGTGTGCTCCTGCATGTGTGCCGAGTGCTGCCGCCAGTGCATCAGCACGACGGGGGCGTCGGTCTGCGCGAGCACCGGGATCATGGCCGGATCGGCGCGGCCGCCCGAGACGTCGTTGACGATCGCCGCGCCGGCGTCGAGCGCCTGCAGGGCGACGGACGAGCGCATGGTGTCGACCGACACGACGACGCCGTCGGCCGCCAGCGCACGCACGACCGGGAGCACCCGCTGCAGCTCGGTGGCCTCGTCGACGCGCTCGGCGCCCGGCCGCGTGGACTCCCCGCCGACGTCGACGAGGTCGGCGCCGGCCGCCACCAGGTCGAGGCCGTGCCGGATCGCGGTGTCGGCGTCGAGCCAGCGGCCGCCGTCGGAGAACGAGTCGGGCGTGACGTTGACGACGCCCATGACGAGCGTGCGACCGGCGGGCAGCGCGTCGAGCACTACGAGGCCGTGATGAGGCCCATGGCCTCGGCTCGGGTGGCGGCGTCGCGCAGCTGGCCGCGGACCGCGCTGGTGACGGTCTTGGCGCCGCCCTTGCGCACGCCCCGCATGGCCATGCACAGGTGCTCGGCCTCGATGACGACGATGACCCCGCGCGGCTCCAGGACGTCGACGACGGCCTCGGCGATCTGGGTCGTGAGGCGCTCCTGGACCTGCAGCCGACGTGCGTAGACGTCGACCAGGCGGGCCAGCTTGGACAGGCCCGTGACCCGACCACCGTCCTGCGGGATGTAGCCGACGTGCGCGACGCCGTAGAACGGCACCATGTGGTGCTCGCACAGCGACCACAGCTCGATGTCCTTCACGAGGACGAGCTCGTCGTGGCCGACGTCGAACGTGGCCGACAGGACCTCGGCAGGGTCCTGGTCGAGACCCGCGAGCAGCTCGGCGTAGGACTT
>JALRKU010000273.1 GCA_023254755.1 Aeromicrobium sp.
CGGTCCATCTCGGAACGAACGATGCTCTCCACGTTGCGGTAGGTGAGGTAGCCGAGCGGAAGCCACGAGAAGATGCCCGGAGCCACCCGGCGGACGTAGCCCGCGCGTACCAGCAGCCGATGGCTCGGCACCTCGGCGTCGGCAGGGTCGTCGCGGAGCGTGCGGAGGAAGAGCCGGGACATGCGCATGGCGCGACCCTATCGACCAGGGGGCCGGCCTCGGGAATCCGGGATCATCGTCCGACGTCACCCCGCGCGGCACGGCGGGCGACCGCCATCATGGGCACCTGGAGCGGCAGCCGGGCGACCGTGCCGAGCGTGAACCACCACGGCTTGCCGGTGCGGGCGGCGTCGATCGTCATCTGGAGGTTGGCGGGCCACACGGCGGCGAGGAGGCCGAGCGCGAGCCGCCCACCGGCACGGCGGGTGCGGGGCGCGACCAGCAGCCCGGCCACCGCGACCTCCGCGACGCCCGAGGCGAGCACGAGCTCCCGCTTGGCCGGCAGCGGCTTGGGCACGATCGCCTCGAACTGGCGCGGGACGACGAAGTGCAGGGTGCCGACGACGGCGAAGACTCCGGCCAGCAGGCCGACGTCGCGGGGTGGACGGGTCACGAGAGCTCCAGTCGGGGGACGGTCAGAACAGGATCGACGCGAACGTCGTGAGCTGGCGGAAGCCGACCCGGTCGTAGGCACGACGGGCCGCCGTGTTGTGGTCGTTGACGTAGAGCGTGACGACCGGCGAGATGGTGGCCCGCACCTGGTGCACGACCGCGGCCAGCGCTCCCGCGGCCAGGCCACGGCCGCGCAGGTCGGGCCGCACATAGACGCCCTGGAGCTGGCAGCCGTGGGGCGACAGCGCCCCGACCTCGGCCTTGAACAGCACCGATCCGTCCTCGACGATGCCGAACGACCACCCGTGGGTGAGCAGCTGCGCGACGCGCGCCCGGTATCCCGAGCCACCGGCCTCCGGGTCGACCCCCACCTCCTCGGTGAACATCGCGACGCTCGCCGGGTAGAGCACGTCGAGCTCGCCGATGGTCAGCGGTCGCACCCGGGGATCGGGCGCGACCGGGCTGTCGTGGTCGATCACGAGGAACGGCTGGTCGGTGCGTGGCGAGCGAGCCGGACCCCAGGTGGGCTCGAGGCGCTCCCACAGCTCGAGGACCGGTCCCCGCTCCCCCACGATCGACCAGGCGCGACGCTGCGGCGCGAGGTGCTCGACGAACGCGTCGCGTGCCGCCGGGGTCATCTCGACGGGCACGACGTTGGCTCCGGAGTGGCACGCGGAGACCAGCTCACCGTCCTCGAAGTAGCCCAGCACCTGCGCCGCGAGCCACCGCGCGTCGAGGCCGGACGTGTCGAGCCGCGACCGCACGAACAGGTTGACCAGCGGCTGACGATCGGTGAGGGCCCGCAGCGCCTCGAGGTCGTCGACGACCAACGGGCGCACGAGCTCCGCAGACCCGATCACGGTCCACCTCCCCTGCGCCCGACCGGCGCGTCGCGCCAGCGTGTGGTCGCTCCATCGTGCCATCGCGAGGTCCACCTCGCCCGCGCGGTCTCCGACGACGCCGACCGAGGTCAGCTGACGCTGACGGTGGCCGAGGCGCCGTCGACCGGCTCCATGTCCTCGGCGATGCGCAGGGCCTCCTCGATGAGGGTCTCGACGATCTCCGCCTCCGGCACCGTCTTGATGACCTCCCCCTTGACGAAGATCTGACCCTTGCCGTTGCCCGACGCGACGCCGAGGTCGGCCTCGCGGGCCTCGCCCGGACCGTTGACCACACAGCCCATGACGGCCACGCGCAGCGGGACCTCGAGGCCGTCGAGCCCGGCGGTCACCTCGTCGGCGAGCTTGTAGA
>JALRKU010000276.1 GCA_023254755.1 Aeromicrobium sp.
CTGGCGCAAGCGGGTCGTCGAGCTCGTCGCCCCCCGACCCGGCGAGGCGATCCTCGACCTGGCGGCCGGCACCGGCACGTCGTCGCGGCCCTTCCAGGACGCCGGTGCGTTCGTGGTGCCGTGCGACTTCTCGGTCGGCATGCTCGAGGTCGGCAAGCGAGCCCGCCCCGACCTGCCGTTCACGGCCGGCGACGGCACGCGGCTGCCGTTCGCCGACGACACGTTCGACGCCGTGACGATCTCGTTCGGGCTGCGCAACATCGTCGACCCGCACGCCGGCCTGCGCGAGCTGTTCCGGGTCACCCGGCCCGGGGGGCGCATCGTCGTCTGCGAGTTCAGCACGCCGACGTGGGGCCCGTTCCGGGCGCTGTACGTCAACTACCTGATGCAGGCCCTCCCGCCGGTCGCTCGCGCGGTCTCGTCGAACCCGGACTCCTACGTCTACCTGGCCGAGTCGATCCGTGCCTGGCCGGACCAGAAGGGACTCGCGATGCGCATGGTCGCGGCCGGCTGGGGTCCGGTCGACTGGCACAACCTCTCCGGTGGCATCGTCGCCCTGCACCACTCCGTCAAGCCGACGTCAGCGGCGTAGCGGCCACGCCGGATCGCGGCGCGGCTCCGTCGGCAGCTCCACCGGCTCCGGCGCTTCTGTGCTCCATCCCGAGCTCTGCGACTCCAGGCGTCCCTGGAAGCGGACGTGGGAGAGCCACGGCACGACCTCGTCGCCCAGCGCGCGCCCGAGGTCGTCGGTCACGAGGGGCATCGACGGCTCCGGGCCGCTGCGCCACTCGCTGAATCCGCCTTCCGCGATGGTCAGCACGGTCGCCTCCAGGTCGTCGAGCAGATCGGCGACGTCGTCGTCGCACGCGTCGCACCCGCAGTCGGGCCACAGCCCGCGGTACCGGACACCGGCTCCGACCTCGACGCCAGGACCGTCCGCGGTGGACGTCGTGATGGTCATCGCCGTGCCCTCGCTGGGCACGAAGGTCGCGGTCGTGCGGTCGCCGTCGACGACCACGTCGTGGTCGACCTCGTAGGTCGCGACGAGGAACTCGACGAGTGCCGCGGCCACGGTCACGACCGGCTCGAAGCGCTCGGGGTGGAGACAGGTGCCGTAGGTGTCCTCCGGCGGCCCCTCGTCCTCCAGGAACCGCCGACCGTAGGGGATCGGGTTCCCCTGCGCGTCGCGGAACGTCGCGATCTCGACGGGCGGGCGGACGTACCGGGTCACGCCTCGACGGTAGAGGCGAAGACCGGTCTGGACCACGGTCGGTTCAACTTAGTGTGACCTCAGTTACACCCGACCCGCGCGGGGCGTATCGTGTGAGACGCAGCACGTTGTGAACGCATTCACAAGCGCACGAGGAGGTGGCCCTTGAACAGCTACACGCCGATCCTCGCGCTGGGCGCCCTGGCAGCAGGCTTCGCCGTCTTCAGCGTCGTGATGGCCGGGCTCACCGGGCCGTCCCGCTACAACCGCGCCAAGCTCGACCGGTACGAGTCGGGCATCGAGCCGAGCCCGCTGCCCGAGGGCGGCGGCAAGGTGTCGATCCGCTACTTCATCATCGCGAGGCTCTTCATCGTGTTCGACATCGAGATCATCTTCCTCTACCCGTTCGCGGTCGCGTTCGACTCGCTCGGCTGGTTCGCCCTCGCGGAGATGGCGATCTTCATGGTCACGGTGTTCATCGCGTACGCGTACGTCTGGCGCCGAGGAGGCCTGGAATGGGACTGATCGGAGACCGTCGTGGGTCTTGAGGAGAAGCTCCCCAGCGGAGTGCTGCTGACCACCGTCGAGGGAGTGGCCGGCTACATGCGCAAGGCCAGCTTCTGGCCCGCGACGTTCGGCCTGGCCTGCTGCGCGATCGAGATGATGACCAGCGGCGGCCCCAAGTACGACCTCGCGCGCTTCGGCATGGAGGTCTTCCGGGCCAGCCCGCGCCAGGCCGACCTGATGATCGTCGCCTGCACGTTCTTTGAGCGGGTCGCATTGAAAACGTCGCGGCGGGCCGTCAGGGTGAGGACGCCGTTTTTCGATACGAACATTTCCCCGCCCTCGGAGTCGGCGACAAGTTGAAGTTCCGCTATCACCCCAGTA
>JALRKU010000350.1 GCA_023254755.1 Aeromicrobium sp.
CGAGGAGCAGCACCGGGTGTTCCGCCCGCGCGGGGGCTCGAAGCGCCGCGTGGTGCTCGCCACCAACGTCGCCGAGACGTCGCTGACGGTCCCCGGCATCCGCTACGTCGTCGACCCGGGTCTCGCCCGCATCTCGCGGTACAGCCAGCGCCTGAAGGTGCAGCGTCTCCCGATCGAGCCGGTGTCGCGTGCCAGCGCGGCGCAGCGTGCGGGCCGGTGCGGGCGCGTCGCCGACGGCATCTGCATCCGGCTGTACTCGGAGGAGGACCACGACGGCCGCCCCGAGTTCACGGACCCGGAGATCCAGCGCACGAACCTCGCCTCGGTCCTGCTGCAGATGGCCTCGCTGGACCTCGGGGCGATGGCGGACTTCCCGTTCCTCGACCCGCCCGACCCGCGAGCGGTGCGCGACGGAGAGCGGCTGCTGGCCGAGCTGGGCGCCCTCGACGGGCAGCGCCTGACGCGGCTGGGTCGCACGATGTCGACGCTGCCGACCGATCCCCGGCTCGCGCGCATGCTGCTGGCGGCTGATCGACTCGGCTGCCTGGCCGACGTGCTGGTCATCGTCGCGGCGCTGTCGATCCAGGACCCGCGTGAGCGGCCCCTGGAGCACCAGCAGGCGGCCGACGAGAAGCACCGCCGGTTCGTGGTGCCGGACTCTGACTTCCTGTCGTGGCTCGAGCTGTGGTCGTACGTGCGGCAGCAGCGCTCCGACTTGTCGTCGTCGGCCTTCCGCCGGATGTGCCGCGACGAGTTCCTGCATTTCCTGCGCATCCGCGAGTGGCACGACGTCCACGCGCAGCTGCGGCGCACCGCGAAGGACCTGGGCCTGACCATCGGATCGGCCGGCGCGCACCCGGACCAGGTCCACCGAGCCCTGCTGACCGGTCTGCTGTCGAACGTGGGTCTGCGCGAGCCGACCGAACGAGGCCCGGGACGGGAGTTCCTCGGGGCCCGAGGCGCGCGGTTCATGGTGTTCCCCGGATCGGGACTGGCCAAGAAGCCACCGCGGTGGGTCATGGCGGGCGAGCTGGTCGAGACCACGCGCTTGTGGGCCCGCACGGTGGCGCAGGTGCAGCCGGAGTGGGTCGAGGACGCCGCGAAGCACCTCGTGGTGCGCGAGCACAGCGAGCCGCACTGGTCGAGCCGCCGCGGTGCCGCGATGGCGAAGGAGCGGGTCTCGCTCTACGGCATCCCGCTCGTGGTCGGTCGGGTCGTCCCGTTGGCCCGCGTCGCACCGGCGACGGCCCGCGAGCTGTTCGTCCGGCACGCGCTGGTGCAGGGCGAGTGGCGCACCCACCACGCCTTCTGGAAGCACAACCAGGACCTGCTGGCCGAAGTCGAGGAATCCGAGGACCGCCTGCGCCGCCGCGACCTGCGGGTCGACGACGACACGCTGTTCGCGTTCTACGACGCCCGGGTGCCGAGCGACGTCGTCTCGGTGCGCCACTTCGACAGCTGGTGGAAGCAGGCCCGCCGACGCGAGCCGCAGCTGCTCGACCTCACGCCCGAGCTGCTCGAGCACGCCGCACCGGACGGCGACGAGTTCCCGACCGTCTGGACGTCGCAGAGCACCGCCTACCCACTGAGCTACACGTTCGAGCCGGGCTCCCCCGACGACGGCGTCACGGTGGACCTGCCGGTCACCGACGTCATGCAGGTCGACGAGGGCCAGTTCGCCTGGGGCGTGCCGGGCCGACGTACCGAGCTCGTCGAGGCCCTGATCCGCACCCTGCCCAAGCGCCTTCGGCGCGACTTCGTGCCGGCGCCCCAGGCCGCCGCCGACCTCGTTCCGCTCCTCGATGCGACCCGGCCCGACCTACTCGACGAGCTGGCCCGGCGGATGCGAGAGCTGCGCGGCAGCGACGTCACGGCCGACGACTTCGTGCTCGACGAGCTCCCCGACCACCTGCGGATCACCTTCCGGGTCGTCGACGGCGACACGGAGCTGGCCCGCGGCAAGGACCT
>JALRKU010000386.1 GCA_023254755.1 Aeromicrobium sp.
CGCCTGCCGGCACGTCCCGGTGCTCTCGGGCGACATCGACGCCGCCGGCCTGATCGGCAACGAGGCCACGCGCGCCGCGATCACCGACGTGCTGCGCGTGCTCGCCGCCGGCTGAGGTCAGCCGAAGGTGCGGCCCTCGCCGCGGTAGGTCGCGACGGTCTCGACCCGGCGGTCGCCGTCGATCACGTGGATCTCGGCGAACCGCTCGTTGAGCTCGCCGGCCTTGGCGTGGCGGAACCAGACGCGGTCACCGACGCGCAGCGCCTCGGCCGGGCGTCCGCGCACGGGGGTCTGCACCTCGCCGGCGCCCTCGGTGTCGATCAGCGACAGGCCCTCGGGCCACACCGGGGTGGGGCGGCGGTTCTTGTTCGTGGCGCCCGACGCGATGTAGCCGCCGGAGAACAGCGTCGCGATGTCCTTGGTGGGCTTGCGCACGACCGACAGCACGTAGAACGCGGCAGGGCGGGCCTCGAACGCGTTGTAGCCGTCGAACAGGGTGGGCGTGAAGAGCCCTGACCCGGCCGTCAGCTCGGTGATGCTCGGGTCGTCGCCGGTGACCTCGAGGCTGCCGGTGCCGCCCGCGTTGACGATCTCGAGGTCGGCGATGCAGCGCACCGCCTCGACGACCTTGCCCCGGCGTTCGTGCAGCTCGGCGTTCGAGCGCGCCTTGACCAGGCGGACGGCCGGCGACGAGTCGGGCAGGCCCGCGATCTGGGCGTCGTAGAACATCAGGCCGACCAGTCGGAAGCCGGGCCGGTCGTCGATCGTGTGCGCCATCCGGCGGGCCTGGCCGACCGAGTGGACCGGGCTGCGCCGCACGCCGAGGTGCACCGGGCCGAGGCGCAGCGACGCGTCGACGTCGAGGCAGACGCGGATCTCGGGATGGTTCGGGCCGAGCGCCGAGGTGATCAGGTCGAGCGACGCCGGGCTGTCGACCATCAGCGTGATCGCGGCGCGGCGACGGTCGTCGGAGGCGAGGGCCCGCAGGGCGGCGACGTCGGCGGTCGGGTAGGCCAGCAGGACGTCGTCGTGGCCGAGGTCGACGAGCCAGTTCGACTCGGCCAGCGAGTACGACATGATCCCGGCGAATCCGTCGCGGGCCAGCGTGCGGTCGATGACGGAGCGGACTCGCACCGACTTGCTCGCGACGCGCACAGGGACCTCGGCAGCGCGTCGGACGAGGTCGTCGGCGTTGGCCCACAGGGCGTCGGCGTCGAGGACGGCGAGCGGTGCGCTGCGGTCGGCCGTCGCGGCGAGCAGGCGGTCGTGGGCCGAGACGTGCACAGTCACCCGCTCAGCATGTCAGAGCAGCGGTCCGCCGGACGTCCTCCCGCAGGAGGAACCGCTCGCCTCGATCTGTACCCAGAGCGAGCCTGCGGTACGGTTGCGGGTACACCGATTTCCAGGAGGACGCCATGGTGGCGCAGCGGATCATGCCGACCAGCGAGGCCGAGGACCTGATCGCCCTCACCCGCGACATCGCGGCCAAGGAGCTACGCCCGCTCGTCGACGAGCACGACCGCGAGGGCCGGTTTCCGCGGGAGCAGTTCCGGCTGCTCGGTCGCGCCGGCCTGCTCGGTCTGCCGTACCCCGAGGAGCTCGGGGGGAGTGGTCAGCCCTACGAGGTCTACCTGCAGGTCGTCGAGGAGATCGCGACCGCGTGGGCCGCGGTCGGCGTCGGCACCAGCGTCCACGTGCTCAGCTGCTTCGGTCTGGCCCAAGTCGGCACGCCGGAGCAGCAGCAGGCGTGGCTGCCCGACATGCTCGGCGGCGAGCTGCTCGGTGCGTACTGCCTCTCGGAGGCGCACGCGGGGTCGGACCCTGCGGCGATGCGCACCCGCGCCGTCCGACAGGGCGACGAGTACGTGCTCGACGGCGCCAAGGCGTGGACCACGCACGGCGGGCAGGCCGACTTCTACAAGGTCATGGCGCGCACCAGCGACGACGGCGCGCGCGGGATCTCGTGCTTCCTCGTCCCGGCCGACACGCCCGGCCTGACCGCCGACGTCCCCGAGCAGAAGATGGGCCTGATGTCGTCGACGACCGCCACGATGCTGCTCGAGGGCGTGCGCGTGCCGGTCGAGCGTCGGCTCGGCGACGAGGGCCAGGGCCTGTCGATCGCCCTCGCGGGCCTCGACGCGGGGCGGCTCGGCATCGCGGCCGTCGCGACCGGCGTGGCCCAGGCCGCGCTCGACGTCGCCGTCGCGTACGCCAAGGAGCGCGAGGCGTTCGGCAAGGCGATCATCGACCACCAGGGCCTGTCGTTCCTGCTGGCCGACATGGCCGCCGCGGTCGGCTCGGCGCGCGCGACCTACCTGCACGCCGCGCGGCTCAAGGACCTCGGTCGGCCCTACGGCCAGGAGGCCTCGATCGCCAAGCTGGTGTGCACCGACAACGCCATGAAGGTGACGACCGACGCGGTCCAGGTGCTCGGCGGGGCGGGGTACACGAAGGACTTCCCGGTCGAGCGGTTCATGCGCGAGGTCAAGGTCATGCAGATCTTCGAGGGCACCA
>JALRKU010000461.1 GCA_023254755.1 Aeromicrobium sp.
ACCGGCCCGGCCTCGAGGGTGTCGGGCATCAGGTCGGGCTCCTGACCGCGCCGGAGCACGGCGCGGATCCGGGCGACCAGCTCGCGCGGCGAGTAGGGCTTGGTGACGTAGTCGTCGGCGCCGAGCTCGAGGCCCAGCACCCGGTCGACCTCGTCGTCGCGGGCCGTCGCGAACAGCACCGGGGTCCAGTCGTCCGCCGCCCGAAGGCGCCGGCAGACCTCGATCCCGTCGATCCCCGGCAGGCCCACGTCGAGCACGACGGCCGCCGGTCGCAGACGCGCCACCGCCGCGAGCGCACCCACGCCGTCGGACTCCACGTGGACGCCGTGCCCCGCCCGCGTCAGGTAGAGCCGCAGCAGGTCGGCGATCGCGCGGTCGTCCTCGACGACCAGCACCAGCCCGCGCGACTCGCTCACGACCCCATCCAACCGCGTGGCGGGGTGCGCCGCAGTCGTCCGCGCGACTCCTTACCGTCCTCGAACACTCGTCGAACCCGCCCTTGGCGCTCGGCGTCCACGGTGGAGGCACCGGCCAGGGACCGGCCCGGCCGTCCGAACGAGAGGAACCCATCATGCAGCGCACTTCCCTCACCCGCGCGCCACGACGAGGACTCACGGTCGCGGCCGCCGGACTGGCCCTGGCCGCCGGGGTCGCGGTCGTCGCCACGACGCCCGCCGACGCCGACTCGAAGGACCCGGCTCCCTCCGGGCAGGGCAGCGAGCTGCGCAAGGACCTGCGCGAGGCCCGCGACCTCGACGGCACCGCGCGCCGCGACGCGCTCGCCGACATCCGGGACAAGGCGCGCGACGGCGGCTACGGCGACCAGGTCGAGCACCGCTTCGACCGCCGGGGTGACCGGCGTGCCGCGTTCATGGCGCTGCTGCCCGACGAGCTCCAGGCCGATCTGGAGAAGGCGCGCGACGCCGAGGGCGACGACCGCAAGGACCAGCTCGAGGCCATCCGCGAGAAGGCCCTGGACGGCGGCTACGGCGAGAAGGTCAAGGAGGCCGCGGAGATCCTGAAGGACAGCGGCGGTCCCGGGATGGGGTTCGGCCCGTTCGGTCGCTAGTCGATCGGCGGGTCGTCGATGACCTCGGCACCCAGCAGGTGAGCGAGGACGTCGAGTGCCTGCGCCGTGCCCGTGACCGGGTGCGGCGTGGGCGCGCTCTCGCGCGGGCCGTCGTCCCAGGCGTCGGTGAGCCCGCGCTCGTGATCGGGGAACATCCGCCGGACGCGGTCCGCGCGCCGCTCGGCCACGACCTCCTCGGACAGGTCGACCTCCTCGGCCGCCGGCACCGCCGCGTGCAGGGCTCGCAGCGAGTCGGCCGAGCCTCGCACTCGGTCCGGGTCCCACGGGTTCATGCCTGCGACGCTAGCCCGCGCGAGTGACAGAAGCGAGCACGACCTCGCGATGCGTCCGGACCTTGATGCCCGCAGGTCAGGGACTCCGTCGCTCGCTCCTCCCCGAATCACTGGTCTTGATACCGCATGAGAACACCCCCACCGCGCTGGGCGCGATGGGTGTGTTCTCATGCGGGTGGCAGGTCAGGGAGCCGTCACCGAAGGGCGCCTGCGGCGCAGAGGTTCCTCCCGAATCCCTGAACGACCTGCCACCAACGACTGAGGTCCCGCTGCGCAGATGCGCATCGGGACCTCAGTCGTTGGTGGCAGGTC
>JALRKU010000012.1 GCA_023254755.1 Aeromicrobium sp.
AGACCTGTCGAGATGTCCGTCGCGGCGGCGGTCAGCGGCGGCGCCAGGAGGACGACGACGAACGCCGCCAGGGTGCGCAGGCGCCGTCCGGCGACCTCGCGCAGCAGCCACCAGAGCGCGGCGTCGACCAGCAGCACCAGGGCGGTCAGCACCGTGATCGCGGCCCACCGGGGGAACGAGCCCGCCAGGGTCAGGGCCCAGGCGAGGACGGCGACGCCCGGGGTGGTGCCGGTGGCGATCGCGTCGGCCGGGCCACCACGGGCGTCGAGCAGCAGCTGGACGTCGGTCGCGTCGAACCAGGTGAGCGCCAGCGCCGCTGCCACGACGGCCGCGTGGAGGACCGCGAGTCCGGCCGCCAGCTCGTCGGCCGCGCGACGGGGCCCGCCGAGGGTCTCGTCGACGAAGCGCCTCAGTCCGCCGAGATCCGTCCTCACAGGGGTTGATCCTGCCACGCCCCGGGTCCGCGCCAAGGTGGTCGAGGTGACCCTCGTCACGCGGTATCCTGGGACGACCATTTTTCTTGGAGGGAGCCCGATCGTGGGTAAGAAGATGGCGAGCGTCGCGCTGTTCGTTGGCGCGTTCTTGATCGCACTCGCCGCACTGAGCAAGTTCTACATGTACGACCGACTCGCGGTGGCACCGCAGAACACGACGTCGACCAGCATCTCGGAGACCGCGCCCGGCGCGGACGCCGAGTACCTCGACGTCGCGAACCTCGAGGTCGTGTCGGGTCCGCTGAAGTCCACGCGCATCGTCGAGGGAGACGTCGAGAAGAGCAAGGAGGCCAGCGACGACCTGGGCAAGCCCGTCGACGTCTGGTTCACCTACAGCTGCACCGACACGCCGGACTTCGAGTGCGGTTCCGGGAAGACCCCGCTCAGCGGCACCACCGACCTGGTCGCGTTCGACGCGAACACGGGCGAGGCCGTCGACTGGAAGGGCTCGTCGAGCGAGTCCGGCGGCGAGGCTCCGACCGAGCCGGCCAACTTCGAGGGCCTGTACTTCAAGTTCCCGTTCGACACCCAGAAGAAGACGTACAAGTTCTGGGACGGCACGCTCGACCAGGCCACTGACGCCACGTACGTCGGCGAGGGAACGGTCGACGGCATGAAGGTCTACAAGTTCGAGCAGGTCATCGAGCCGACGAAGACCGGCACGATCGACGTGCCCGGCGACCTGGTCGGCTCCGACGAGGACACCGTCACCGCCGACCGCATCTACTCGAACGTCCGGACGTTCAGCGTCGAGCCCACCACCGGCGTCATCGTCGTCGGCGGCGAGGCGCAGGACAGCTACCTGCAGGTCGACGGCGAGCGCAAGCTCACCACGACCCAGGCCACGCTGCAGTACACCGACGAGAACACCAAGAGCACCGTCGACGAGTACAGGTCGAAGGCCCGGATGCTCGGCCTGGTCAAGACCGGCGTCCCGGTCGGGGGCGGCATCGCCGGCCTCGTGCTCGTGGGTGTCGGTCTGCTCGGCGCGCGTCGCGGCAAGGAGTCCTCGAAGGGCTCGAGCGACGACCGCGAGCTCGCGCACGCCTGATCCGAACCCGGCCCGGTCCCGGCAGCCACGGCTGCGGGGGCCGGGCCGTCGTGCGCCCGTAGGCTGACGCCATGACTTCCGACGTCACCGGATCCGGGTCCGACGCAGCGCGTGACCTGTGCACGTTCGTCGACCGGTCGCCGACGCCGTTCCACGTCGTCGAGACCGTCGCCGCCGAGCTCGCGGCGGCCGGGTACGTGCCGGTGCGGGAGTCGGCTCCGTGGCCCACCGCTCCGGGCCGCTACCTGGTCGTGCGCGGTGGCTCGCTGGTGGCGTGGTCGACCGAGACCTCGACCGCGGCGTCGGACCCGTTCCGCGTCGTGGGAGGGCACACCGACAGCCCGAACCTGCGCGTCAAGCAGCACCACGACCGGACGGTCGACGGCCTGGGCGTCCTGGCGCTCGAGCCGTACGGTGGCGCCTGGCTGCACTCGTGGCTCGACCGCGACCTCGGCGTCGCAGGTCGCCTCGCGCTCCGCGACGGCTCGACGCGACTGGTCCGGCTCGACGAGCCGGTGCTGCGCGTCCCGCAGCTGGCGATCCACCTGTCCGACGACCGCAAGGGCGTGCACCCGGATCCGCAGCGCCACCTCGACGCGATCTGGTCGACCCGCCCCGGACGCTTCCTCGACGTGGTCGCCGACCGCGCCGAGGTGTCACCCGACGACGTCCTCGGCTTCGAGCTGATGGCCCACGACGTCGCCCCGGCGACGCTGGCGGGCGCGTGGGACGAGCTCGTCGCCGCTCCGCGCCTGGACAACCAGGCCACCTGCTTCTCGGGCACCCGTGCCCTGCTGTCCGCCAGGCCGGTGGACGGTGTGCGGCCGGTCCTCGCGCTGTTCGACCACGAGGAGATCGGCAGCACCTCCGAGCGCGGCGCGCAGTCCGACCTCCTGCCCACGGTGCTCGAGCGGATCGTCCTCACCGCCGGCGGCAGCCGCGACGACTACCACCGCGCCGTCGCGGCGTCGGTCTGCGCCTCCGGCGACATGGCGCACGCGACCCACCCCAACCATCCCGAGCGCCACGATCCGCTGCACCGCATCACGATCGGCGGTGGGCCGGTGCTCAAGGTCAACGTCAACCTGCGGTACGCGACCGATGCGGTCGGAGCCGCGGAGTTCCAGCGCGCCTGCGACCTCGCCAGCGTGCCGCTGCAGCGCTACGAGCACCGCGCCGACCTGCCCTGCGGCTCCACCATCGGTCCGCTCAGCGCCGCCCGGACCGGCATGCTGACGGTCGACGTCGGGGCGCCCCAGCTCGCGATGCACTCCGCCCGCGAGACGATGGGATCGGCCGACGTCGACCTCTACACGAGGGCCCTCTCGGCGTTCCTGTCGCCCGCGTGACCCCGGCTATCCCTCCACGGGCCCGTTCGCGTAGACTTGACGGGCGCTGACCGCCTGTTCGCGCTTCGGACAGAGCAGGTGTGAACACGGATCACGTCGAGACCTTCGTCTCGACACCCACGATCGACTGGCTGTCACGCGTTCCCGCACGACTCCATCCATCCATCGAGGCAATTTCTATATGACGAGCAGCATCTCTGCGGCACCGCAGGTTGCGGTCAACGACATCGGTTCCGAGGACGACTTCCTCGCTGCAATCGATCAGACCATCAAGTACTTCAACGACGGCGACATCGT
>JALRKU010000050.1 GCA_023254755.1 Aeromicrobium sp.
AGATGTCCGAGGACCTCACCGACTACCTGCTCGAGGCCGGCATCCGCACGCGGTACCTGCACAGCGAGGTCGACACCCTGCGGCGCGTCGAGCTGCTGCGCGAGCTGCGGATGGGCGAGTACGACGTCCTGGTGGGCATCAACCTGCTCCGCGAGGGCCTCGACCTGCCCGAGGTCAGCCTGGTCGCCATCCTCGACGCCGACAAGGAGGGCTTCCTGAGGTCGGGGCGCTCGCTGATCCAGACGATCGGTCGCGCGGCGCGCAACGTGTCGGGTCAGGTGATCATGTACGCCGACTCCATCACCGACTCGATGGAGCTGGCGATCGACGAGACCAACCGGCGTCGCGAGAAGCAGCTGGCGTACAACCGCGAGCACGGCATCGACCCCACCCCGCTGCGCAAGCGCATCGGCGACATCACCGACCTGCTCGCGCGCGAGGACGCCGACACCAGTCGTCTGCTGGCCGCCACCGGCGACCACAAGCGTCGTGGCGCGCCGGTGCCGCTGGGTGCGCACGCTAAGGACCTCGCCGACCGGCCCACCGGAGAGCTCGCCGAGCTCATCGAGCAGCTCAGCGACCAGATGCACGCGGCCGCGGCCGAGCTGCAGTTCGAGGTCGCCGCCCGCCTCCGCGACGAGATCGGCGAGCTGAAGAAGGAGCTGCGCTCGATGATCGAGGCCGGGGTCTAGCCTGACGGCGTGACGATCGTCCTCCAGCAGGGTCCCGTCCGCGCCGAGGTCGACCCGGAACGCGGTGCGCGACTGGTGTCGCTGAGGTTCGGCGAGCACGAGGTGCTCGGCCACGCCGACGACGTCGCCGCCGTGGGGGAGTCGATCGGGGTCGGCAGCTACCCGATGGTGCCGTGGGCCGGCCGCATCGGCGGAGGTGTCCTGGTCCACGCCGGAACGACCCACCACCTCCCGCTCGAGGCCGAGGGCAACGCGCTGCACGGTCTCGGGCGCGACCTGACGTGGATCCACGACGGATCGGGCGGCTTCACCACCCGTGTCGGGGACCCGTGGCCGGAGCCGGGGGAGGCGAGGCTGTCGTACGCCGTCCGGTCCGACGGCCTCGACGTCGCCCTGGAGTGGCGTCCCGACGTCGACACCGGCTGCGGATGCACCCTCGGCCTGCACCCCTGGTTCCGGCGCGAGATCGCCGGCGTCCCGGTCGTCCCCGACGTGCGCCCCGCCACGATGGTCGAGCGCGGCGCCGACGGGCTGCCCACCGGCCGCGTGGTCGACCCTGCTTCGCCGCCGTGGGACGACTGCTTCGGCCTCGTCGCGCCTCCCCGGCTGTCGTGGCCGGGGGTGCTCGACCTCGAGCTCACCTCGACGGCCCCCTGGTGGGTCCTGTACACCGAGCCCGCGGGCGCCGTGTGCGTCGAGCCGCAGACGCGGCCCCCGGACGCCTGGGCCCACCCCGCGCTGGCCGCCGGATCGGTCGACCGCCTGGAGCTGTCGATCACGGCCTAGCACGGGTCGGCCTCCCCGGCCGAGGGTCCCAGGGACCGGGACGGCGGTCTCGCCCGGTGCCTGCGGGTCGACGGTGGTGGTCCACACCCCTCCCGGCAAGGAGATCACCATGACCGTCACCGACGAGTTCGTCCAGGCCAACCAGGCCTACCAGTCAGGGTTCGAGGGCCCGCTTCCGCTGCCTCCGGCCCGCAAGGTCGCCGTCGTCGCCTGCATGGACGCACGCCTCGACCCGGCGAAGATCCTGGGCATCGCCGAGGGCGACGCCCACGTGATCCGCAACGCCGGCGGCGTCGTCACCGAGGACGCGCTGCGCTCGCTCGCGATCAGCCAGAACCTGCTCGGCACCGAGGAGATCGTCCTGGTCCACCACACCGACTGCGGCATGGTGACGTTCTCCGACGACGAGTTCCGTCAGCGGCTCGAGTCCGAGACCGGGATCCGACCGGCCTGGGCGGCGGAGGCGTTCCCCGACGCGGCCGAGGACGTGCGACAGGGCATCCGACGCATCGCCGCGAACCCGTTCATCCCCCGCAAGGAGAAGGTGCGTGGCTTCGTCTTCGACGTCGCCACCGGCGCGATCGACGAGGTCGACCCGGTCTGACCGTCCAGGCGCCGGTCCACGGGCCGTGCCGAGTGGCCGCTCCCCTCCGCTGCCTGCAAGAATGGGTCGCGGAGGGGAGTATTCCTTCGCCGCATCGTCGTCATCACGGCAGCCTCCGACGGCTGCCCGGTGGTGCGGGCCACTCGATGGTGAGTGGCGGAAGAGACCTCCGGACGTCTTGACGACCGGAGGAACCCGCGTGCCCACATCCCTCGTCCCTGCTCTCGCGAGCGCATCGGAGGCCGCCACCGGCCCCTCGATGAACGTCTCGTCGCTCGAGTGGACGATCACCATCGCCGTCACCGTCGGCGTGCTGCTGTTCGACGTCTTGATCGTGGCGCGCCGCCCGCACGAGCCGACCATGAAGGAGTGCGCGATCGCCCTGTCGGTCTACATCGGCATGGCCGTCGCGTTCGGCATCTGGGTGATGGCCTACCACGACGTCGACGAGAAGAACGGCGACTTCGGCCTGCAGTTCTTCGCCGGCTGGCTCACCGAGTACAGCCTGTCGATCGACAACCTGTTCATCTTCCTCATCATCATGGCCAGCTTCGGCGTGCCGAGGAAGTACCAGCAGGAGGCTCTGCTGGTCGGCATCATCATCGCCCTCATCTTCCGCGGGATTTTCATCGCGCTCGGCGCTGTCGTGATCAACAACTTCGCCTGGGTGTTCTACATCTTCGGCGCGTTCCTCATCTACACGGCGTGGACGCTGATGAAGGACACCGAGCACGACGACGACGGCGAGAACGCCGTGGTCCGCATGGTGCGCCGGCGCTGGACGGTCTCGGAGCGGTGGGACGGCCTGAGGCTGTTCAGCCACGAGAACGGCAAGCGGGTCATCATGCCGATGGCGCTGGTGCTGGTCTCGCTCGGCACGACCGACCTGCTGTTCGCGCTGGACTCGATCCCCGCGATCTACGGTCTGACGCGCGAGCCGTACCTGGTGTTCACCGCGAACGTCTTCGCGCTGATGGGTCTGCGTCAGCTGTACTTCCTGCTGGGCGACCTGCTGAAGCGCCTGATCTACCTGTCGCAGGGCCTCGCGGTGCTGCTGGCGTTCATCGGCGTCAAGCTGATCTTCCACGCGCTGCACGAGAACAACCTCGACTTCATCAACGGGGGCAAGCCGTTCAAGGACGTGCCGGAGATCCCGACCTTGCTCAGCCTCGGTGTCATCGTCGTCGTCCTCGGCACCACGGCCGTCGTGTCGTTGGTCGTGTCGGGTCGTCGGGCCAAGCGGGGTCTCTCGCCCGACGGCGACCCGTTGCCGGCGGCTCCGAAGAACGACGCCGAGGGCTGATTTCTCAGGGACCGAGCAGGCCGCGCTCGTGGACGAACACGATCGCGGCCGGCCGGTCCCTGAGCGACAGCTTGCTGAAGATCCGGCCGACGTGGCTCTTGACCGTCAGCTCGGAGATGAACAGTGCCGTGGCGATCTCGCCGTTGCTCAGGCCGCGACCGATCGCCCGCAGCACCTCGAGCTCGCGCGAGGTCAGCTCGTCGACCGCCGCCAGGTCGCCCGCCAGGGGCGCACGGCGGTAGTCCGCGAGCACCCGGCCCGTCACCGTCGGGTCGAGCCACGAGCCGCCCGTGGCGACCTCGCGGACCGCGCGGATCAGGTCCTCTGCGGGCGCGTCCTTCAGCAGGAATCCTGCCGCGCCCGCCCGGAGCGCACCTGACAGCAGCGCGTCGTCGTCGAACGTCGTGAGCGCCAGCACCGGGGGCGCCGAGGGATCCTGCCGGAGGATCCTGATCGCCGAGATGCCGTCGACGCGACGCATCCGCAGATCCATCACGACGACGTCGACCTCGTGGTCACGCAGCGCGTCGGGCACCTGGTCACCGTCGTCGCACTCCGCGACGACCTGCAGGCCGTCGCGAGGGCGCAGGATCCTGCTGAGACCGGAGCGCACCAGCTCCTGGTCGTCGACGAGGAGCACACGGACGAGGTCGGTCACGCCGCTCACCGGGTCCCGAGGGGGCACGCCCGGCCGTCAGGGTGGTCGCGCACCGCGAGGCGGACGACCCAGGCGTCGTCCTGGGGGCCGACGCGCAGCGCGGCGCCGAGCTGCTCGGCCCGGGCGCGCATCCCGGCGACGCCGTGGCCGCTCCCGTCGTCCGTCGTGGCGACGGGTCGAGGGTTGGTGACCTCGAGGGTCGTGGTTCCCGACGTCCGTCGCACGCGGACGACAGCCGGGCAGCCGGGTGCGTGCTTGACCACGTTGCTCAACGCCTCCTGGGTGATGCGGTACAGGGACAGACCGATCGCATCCGGGACCGTGGCGAGGTCTCCGCGCGTCTCGACGTGGATCGCGAGCCCCGCCGCGGTCATCGACTCGAGGAGGGCGGGCAGGTCGGCCGCGGTCGGCTGCGGGGCGAGGGAGCCCTGGTCGTCGGCCAGGAGACCGACGGTCCGGCGAATGTCGTTGAGCGCCTCGCGGCCGACGCGTTCGGCGTCGGCCAGGGCGTCGGCCGCCTCGGCCACGTCGTCGTCGAGCAGCGCCCGGCGTGCGCCCGTGACCTGCAGGAGCGTGACGCTCATGGAGTGGGCGACGAGGTCGTGGATCTCGCGGGCGATCCGCTGACGCTCGGCGAGCGTCGCGCGCTCGCCCTCGCGCAGCCGCTCGCGGCGCTCGGCGACGAGGGCCCGGCTCTGCCAGATCAGCATCGTGCCGACCAGCACACCGAGGGCGATCTCGCCCATCGCCAGGGCAGGTTGTGGGGTGCCGGCCAGCGCCACGACCGCCCACGCCGCCCCGGTGACCACCAGCCCCCGGACCAGGCCGTCGCTGGCCGTCACCTCGGCGACGAGGATCGCCAGGACGGCGGGTGCCAGGTCCACGGCGCCGTCGTAGGGGCGCGACATGATGATCGCGACCCCGGTGAGGGCGATCGAGGCGGTGATCCAGCACGACACCCAGGTCGTCGAGACGAGCTGCACGCCGTGCGACGCCGCGACCACCACGACGCCGACCGCGATCCACGACGGCGTCGGTCCGTCGCGCTGAACGACGGCACCCGCGGCGAGGCCGATCTCGAGCACGGTCGCGCTGGCGGCGACCCACAGCGGGTACTCCAGACCGCGTCGGCGCAGCTTGCGCGCTGACCGGTCGGCGACACGTCGCCAGAGGGTGCTGGGGGCGGACATGTCGACAGCGTACGGTCGTCGACCGTTCCGGGGCGCCGTGCCGTGGTGGGAGCCGGTCTCCTCCCTGAGGAGGATGTGGAGACGCCACCCGCGGACGATGCTGGAGGCCCTGCGGCGGAGCTAGCGTCGACGTGTCGACCCGGTGACGAGAGGACGTGAGGACGATGGGCTGGACCGAGACCACGGCGCGGCAACGCGTGGGCCGAGAGGCGGCGGCGATCATCGAGCGGCGCCGCGACGGGCTGCTGCCCTGGGACCCCGCCTGGCAGACGGCCTTCGCCGATCGGCGGGACCTGCTCGACCACCTCGTCGTGACGTGGCGACGCCAGCAGCAGGGCCAGGACGATCCCGGTCTCGACCCGCTGGCGCGCGGACGGGTCCGTCGAGACCTCGCCGCCCGCCACGCCGGCCTGCTGCTGGTGATGCGCCGCCACGGGCGGGTGGTCGGCGATGTCGCCTGAGACCGCCGCCGGCTGCCCGGTCGCGCACGGCGCGCCTGCCGGACCCCCGCGCTGGGACGACAGCGGCGTCGGCACGCGGCGCAGCTGGCCCGGCGCCCGCCGGATCAGCTGGTTCGCCCGCTACGGGCTCCCTCGGTGGGCGCTCGGGGCCAGCGCGCGCCGCGGCGACCTGGTCGCGCGGCTGACGACGGATCCGCAGCTGAGGGCCGACCCCTATCCGGGGTACGAGGACCTGCGCGCCCTCGGGCCGGTCGTCAAGGGACGCATCAGCCACGCGACCGTCGACCACGCGGTCGCGCGGGAGGTGCTGCGGTCGTCGCAGTTCGCCGCCGGCGTGGACCAGGGACCCCTGCCGGGATGGATCTTCCGTCTCGGTCAGGCGTTCACCGACCCGCGTGACCTCGGGCCGATCGACGCCCCGTCGATGCTCGCGGTCGACGGCGACCTGCACACCCGCTACCGGCGCCTGGTGTCGCGGGCGTTCGCGGCGAAGAACGTCGCGCAGCAGGAGGACCGCGTCCGCGAGATCGCGACCGAGCTGCTCGACGACGTCGAGGCGTCCGGGGGCCGTGACTGGGACCTCGTGGCCCGCTTCGCGGGACAGCTGCCCGTGCAGGTGATCGCCGACATGCTGGGCGTCCCGGGTGACGAGCGCGACCAGCTGCTGGAGTGGGGCGACGGTGCAGCGCTGATGCTCGACCCGGACCTCAGCTGGAGCGAGTACCTGCGGGCCTCGAACGGTCTGCGTCAGCTGCAGGCGTGGGTCGTCGACCGCATCGCCGTGCTGCGCCGCGAACCGGCCGACACGCTCCTGGGCCGGCTGGTCGCGCTGGAGGGCGATGACGCCCTGACCGACCTGGAGCTGCAGATGACGGCGATGCTGGTGCTGGGAGCAGGCTTCGAGACCACGGTCAACCTCATCGCCAACGCCGCGGTGCTGCTCGACGCCGACCCGGAGCAGTGGGACGCGGCCGCCGAGCACGGCTGGGCCGGCGCGGTCGAGGAGTCGTTGCGCCTGGATCCGCCGGTGCAGCTGACCCTGCGCGTCGCGACGCAGGACGTGGAGCTGGCCGGTCGACCGCTGCGACGGGGGAGCACCGTGCTGGCGATGATCGGCGGCGCGAACCGCGACCCACAGGTGTTCGACGACCCGGCCCGCTTCGACGTGACCCGCCCCAACGCCGGCGAGCACCTGTCGCTGTCCGACGGTGCGCACTACTGCATCGGAGCCAACCTGGCGAAGCTGGAGGCTCGCGTGGCCCTGGAGCTCCTGCACGACCGCTTCCCCGACCTCGCGGTCGCGCCCGGCGGCGTCCGCCGCGGCAACCGCGTCCTCCGCGGCTGGTCCCATCTCCCGGTGACGAGTCACTGATTTCCGCTGACGAGTCACCGGTTTCCGGTGACGAGTCACAGAATCCCGCTGACGAGTCACTGAGCTCGCAGGTCGAGAGCGCACGAGACGGCCGCGACGCGCTCCGGCTGGAGCGTGTCGCGGCCGTCGGGGTCGACCCGGGTGGTGGCGGCTACTCGCCGAGGTGCTCGACGTCCTCGAACGCGTTGTCGCCGGTGCCGGTCGCCTTGTTCACGAAGAACGTGATGACCCACAAGACGATGCCGATCAGCATCAGACCGCCGGCGATCTTGTAGACGATCGCGTCGCGGTCGACCCACGGACCCGCCAGGAACAGGCACAGGACCGCAGCGACGAGCGGCAGCTGTCCGGGCGACGTGAAGAACGCGTTCGCGTGGGCGCGGGGATCGCGCTTGCGCAGGACCACGCACGCCACGTTGACCACGGCGAAGACGCACAGCAGGAGCAACGACGTGACGCTGGACAGGTTGCCGACGACGTTGCTGTCGGGCTGGCTCGTCACGTACAGGATCAGTCCCAGGGCGAGCACGGTGGAGAAGGTGATGCCCGCCCACGGTGCGCGACGGTTCCGCGACACCGCAGCGAGCGGTCGGGGGATGACGTCCTGCTTCGCCATCCCGTAGAGCAGGCGGCTGGCCATGAGCATGTTGATCAGCGCCGTGTTGGCGACGGCGAAGACCGCGAGGAACGGGAAGACCTTGTCGATCGGGAAGTCCGGCGCGCCCTTCGTGACGACCTCGAGCAGCGCCCGGCCCTCGGAGTCGGCGATGGTCTTCAGCTCGTCCGACGTGAGGACGGCCACCACGGACACCGCGACCAGCATGTACAGGATCACGGCGATGCCGAGGCCCGTGAGCATCGTGCGCGGGAAGATCTTCTCCGGGTTCTCGGTCTCCTCGACCATGTTCACGGCGTCCTCGAAGCCGACCATCGCGAAGAACGCGATCGACGTCGCCGCGGTGACGGCGAGGAACAGGCCCTTGTCCTGGTAGTCGTGGAAGGTGACCAGCTCGCCGAAGTCGGCGCCGTTCTTGCCCATGGCGTAGAACCCGACACCGATGACGATGCACAGGGCCGCCACCTCGACCAGGGTGAGCACGACGTTGAACTTCACGCTCTCGCCCACGCCGCGCAGGTTGATGAGTGCGAGCAGGATCATGAAGCCCATCGCGATGGCGGTGATGGTGCCCTTGCTCATCGGCGCGTCGATCCAGCCGTTGATCTCGAGGCCGCCGCTGAAGTTGTCGGCGAGCGTCTTCGCGCTGGTCGACGCGCTGGTGATGCCGGAGCAGATCACGGCGAAGGCGATGAGGAACGTGACGAAGTGGATGCCGAACGCCTTGTGCGTATACAGCGCGGCGCCGGCGGCCTGCGGGTACTTGGTCACGAGCTCCAGGTACGACAGCGCGGTCATGGCCGCGACGATGAAGGCGAGCAGGAACGGGAGCCACACGAGGCCACCGACCTGTCCGCCCATCTGCCCGGTGACGGCGTAGACACCGGCGCCGAGGATGTCGCCGACGATGAACAGCAGCAGCAGCTTGGGTCCCATCACCCGCTTCAGCTCGGTGCGGTCGGATTCGGCGGTAGTGCTCATGGAACCCCCTGGTGAAGGCGCCTCTGGTCGCGTGACCTGCGGCGCGGCTTCGTCACACCCTCTACTGCCGACACACGTGGAGGCAAGCACCAGGTAGATTCCTGGCGTGCCTCGACTGCCCAGATTCGTCACCGTGCTCGCGGGTCGACTCATCGCCCGCCGCATCGCGAAGAAGGGCATCGACCTCGCGCGCATCTCGTTCATCCCCGAACCGACGAAGGTGCCGCTGCAACGAGTGGGCACCGATCCGGTCCCCGAGATCGCTCGGATCCGCTCGGAGTCGCGGATGCACCTGCTGCCGATGCCGTTCGACTTCCGGATCTGGTTGCTGACCGGCTACGAGGAGTCGCGCCAGGTCCTGACCGACCGCGACTCCTACAGCAACGACATCCGACACCTGTTCAGCGGCGACGGTCCGTCGACGGCCGACGACGTGGGCGGTCTGGGGTTCACCGACCCGCCCCTGCACACCCGGCTGCGCAAGATCGTCACGCCCGAGTTCACGATGCGCCGCCTGGCACGGCTGGAGCCGATGATCGAGAAGATCGTCGACGACCAGCTCGACGCACTCGAGGCGGCGGCGACGGGCGGGCAGGTGGTCGACTTCGCCCAGCACGTCGCGTTCCCCGTGCCGTTCAAGACCATCTGCCAGCTGATCGGGCTGAACGACTTCGAGACCGAGCAGTTCGAGAAGCTCGGCAGCGCACGGTTCGACGCCAACCTCGGTGGCGCGGCGTTCGGTGCGGTGTCGGCGCAGCGGGAGTTCCTGTTCGAGGCGGTCGCCCGTCAGCGGATCGAGCCGGGCGACGGCCTGCTCGGGCAGATCATCCGCGAGGAGGGCGACGCGATCTCCGACTACGACCTGGCGGGTCTGGCCGACGGCATCTTCACCGGTGGGTTCGAGACGACCGCCGGGATGATCGCGCTCGGCACCGCCGTGCTGCTGCGCGACCCCGCGTACGCGGCCCTGGTCCGCGACGGGTCGTCCGACGACGTCGACCGGGTCGTCGAGGAGCTGCTGCGCTACCTCGCCGTCGTGCAGGTGGCGTTCCCGCGGTTCGCCAAGCAGGACATGGAGCTGTTCGGCGAGCAGGTCCGGGCCGGCGACGTCGTCATCGCCTCGCTCACGGGCGCCAACCGCGACCCGGAGTCGGCCGGTGACGACCCCGACGGGTTCGACCCGTTCCGGGTGCCCAAGAGCGGGCACCTGGCCTTCGGTCACGGCATCCACCGCTGCATCGGGGCGGAGCTGGCGCGCATCGAGCTGCGCACCGTCTTCCCGAGGATCTTCCGCCGGTTCCCGGACCTGGCGCTCGTGCAGCCGGAGGACGAGCTGAGCTTCCGCGAGCTGTCGTTCGTGTACGGCGTCGACGACCTGCCGGTGAAGCTGTCGTCGTGACGGGACGCGTCGACCTCGAGGCGTGGTTCGACGAGCGCGGTCTGCCCTACTTCGTGGGCGATCACGCGGACCGGGTGGAGCAGTGGCTGTCGAGTCGCCGCATCGTGGCGGTGATCACGCTGATCGTCGTGGTGTCGGTGGGTGCGGCGGTCGCCGTCGGCCGCTGGCTCGACGACGCGTCGACGGCGACCGGTGTCGGTGCCCTCGTCCTGCTGGTCCTGCTCTACCTGTTCGCGGGTCGGCTGCTGCGGATGGACACGATCCTGCGCTGGGCGTTCGGCCGCACCTTCGGCTCGCTCGGGCTGCTGTTCCCGCTGCTGACGCGCGCCCTGCCGCTGCTGCTGCTCGCGGTGACCTTCCTGTTCATCAACGCCGAGGTGTGGCAGGTCGCCGCCCTGATGCACCGGCGCACCCTCGGGGTGGCGGTGCTGTTCTTCGTCGGCGTCGCGGTCGTGTTCCTGCTGGCCCGGCTGCCCGAGGAGGTGCGACGCGTCGAGTCCGACGTGCAGGGGGACCGGCTCGCGGAGTGCTGTGCGGGCACGCCCGCCGAGTCGCTGGCGGTTCGGGCCGACGGGTCGGTGGGGGCGCTGCCGCGACTGGCCCGCGTGAACCTCGTCCTCGTGCTGCTGTTCAGCCAGGCCATCCAGGTGCTGCTGCTCAGCGTCGGGCTCTTCGCGTTCTTCGTCGCGTTCGGTGAGCTGACGATCCCCGACAGCACGATCGAGGCGTGGACCGGTCGACCGGTCTCCGACCTGCCGTCGCGCCTGGGCAGCCACGTGCCGGTGACGAACGAGCTGGTCCAGGTCTCGGTGTTCCTGGCCGCGTTCTCGGCGCTCTACTTCACCGTCTACGCCGTGACCGACGAGACGTACCGTCGCCAGTTCTTCTCCGGCCTCGCGACCGAGCTGGAGCAGGCCGTGGCGGTGCGCGCGGTCTACGCGGCGCTGCCGGCCGACGACTGACCGACGTGGTCGGCCAGCAGGGCGGGCCAGTGGGCGACCTGGTCCGGCGTGGTCGCGACCTCCATGCGGCTGTCCGGCAGGATCTCGTGCAGCAGCCACGCGGTGCTCATGGGGTGCGACGGGTCCTCGACCCAGCACAGGATCATGGTCGGGATCGCCAGCTCGGCGATCTCCTCGTACGGCGGCAGGTCCGTGGTGGCCGCGCCGCGGAAGACCGTGGGCAGCAGGTCCTCGTCGACGTCGGGTCGGCCGACGGGGGCGGTCGCGTCGACGGCCGGGGGACGCGCGGCCCGGAGGCCGAGCTCCACGAACGCGTCGACGCCTGACCGCTCGACCAGGTCGGCGCTCTGGCGATACGTCATCTTCTGCACGATGCGGCTGTTCCACGCGGTCGGCGGGATCAACAGCGTCAGCGTCGAGAAGCGTTCGGGACGACGCACCGCGGCATGGAGCAGGGTGCCGGTGCCCATCGACGGACCGACGCCGTGCACGGGCTCGTCGCCGAACACGTGATCGGTGACGGCGAGGAGGTCGTCGGCGAGCCGCGGCCAGGTGTAGTCGGCGGCGTCGGCGGTACCGGTCGATCGTCCGTGGCCGCGGGCGTCGTAGCGGAGCGTGCGGACGCCGGGCATGCCGCCCGCGAGGTCCAGCCCGAATCCGGCGTCCCTGGCGCGACTGGAGGTGAGGCCGTGCAGCTGCACGACCGCCGGACCGGCGCCGGACACGTCGTACGCCAGATCGGCGCCCCTGACCGTCAGCCTCGGCACGCTGGCCCTCCTCGGTACGTCGTTCGCCCTCTGGTCACCCGAGACACCTAGAGTACGGCGGTATGCGGCTGACCAACGCGGCTCAGGTGGACCTTCCCCCCGGGATCGTGCGCAGCTGCGCGGTGGAGGTGACCGACATCACCGCCGATCGGCTCCCGGTGTCGTTCGACCAGGGCCGTCACGTCGGCATGGGACAGCGGCCCGGGTCGTGGATGGCCATCGCCTTCCGGCTCCAGCAGCGGGTCGACCTCGACCACCTCCGCGAGGCGTGGGCTGCGGTGGTCCACCGACACGGCACCCTGCGCACCGTGTTCGACGTCGAGGGCGACACGCTCGTGCTCGACCGCGTCGAGGTCGCGCCGGGCCCGTGGACCGAGCACCCGGCGGAGGGTCGCACGTCCCGCGAGGTCGTTCGGGCCGTGCTCGACGCCACCTGCCGACCGTTCGACCGCCCGTCGCACCGGATCTGCCTCGTCGACGCCGACCGTCCCGCCGTGGTGATCGGTGCCGACCACTCCCACGTCGACGCGTGGTCGCTCCTGCTGCTGGCCCGCGACCTGGTGGCGTGCCTCGACGACGTGCTGATCGGCCGCACGCCGGGTGGCGACCTCCCGGTGCCGCTCGCGTTCGCGGCCCACACCGCCGAGCTCGCCGCCCGGCCCGACCCACCCGACGAGATCCGCGACCGCTGGGCCGAGATCCTCGCAGCAGGGGGAGACGCCATGCCGACGTTCCCCCTCGACCTCGGCGACGTCACCGTGGTGCACCCGGAGGTCGTCGAGGTGCGCGACGTGCTCGACAGCGACGAGCTCGGGCGGTTCGAGGACCTCGCGCACGACCTGGGGGTGGGCATCATCTCGGTCGCGATGGCCGAGGTGGTCCGGGCCCTCCGCACCCTGGCCGACGTCCCCCTCCGTGCCGTCTTCCCCGTGCACAGCCGCTACGACGAGCGCTGGCACTCATCGGTCGGCTGGTTCATCACGAACTCCGTGCTCGAGTGCTCGAGCACCGATCCGGTCGAGTGCGGGCGCGCCATCAAGGAGGCCATCCGGCTCGGCTCGCACGCGCTGGGCCCCATCATGGCGCCCTACGGCGGCATGCCGGCCGATCCGGGCATGTTCGCGGTGTCGTGGCTCGACCACCGTCGGCTGCCGGTCGAGGTCGACGACGGCCTCGAGCCCCAGCACGTGTCAGCGGTCATCCGCACCGACGGCGTGATGATCTGGTTCGTCGTCAACCACACGGGACTGCACCTGCGGTGCCGCTACCCCGACACCGAGCAGGCTCGCGCGTCGGTGGGTCGCTGGATCGAGGCGGTCGTCAGCGGTCTGCAGGCCACCGTCGCCGTCCCGGCCTGACCACTACACGGTCGTCGCGGGTGGCTGGTCCTCCTCGACCGCCGGCACGCAGCGCTCCAGGGTGATCCGCTTGTTGCGGGCGAATGCCCGCGACGACCTCGAGCTCTCCGCGTAGTCGGCCGGGGCGAGCTCGGCGTAGTAGCGCACCGCGTCGACGAAGCCGCCGTCGACCGCGCCACCGGCGACCTCCTTCTCGGCGAGGGGGACCGCGTCGCGGAAGTGCGCCTGGGTCGACGCGTAGTCGCCGAGGTTGAACGCGTCGATGCCCGCCCGCACCTCCTGGCAGGCGGTGCGGGTGGGAGTGGGGGCGTCGTCGTCGCCGCACGCCGCGAGGGCCGAGAGCATCAGCAGCGCGGCGACGGCGGTCCTCATGGACGTCGACGCTAGTTCGGCCGGTCCGCTCCTGCACGACGAGCGATCACCACGGTGGCGTCGAGGTCGTCGTCGTGCACGACCGAGGTCGTGAGCCCCGTGGCCTCGAACGTCGCACGCGATCGTTCGGCCTGTCGGAGGCTGAGCTCGATGAGCAGCACGCCGGACGGGCCGAGCCACTCGGAGCAGCCCGCAGCGATGCGTCGGTGGAGGGCGAGTCCGTCCGCTCCGCCGTCGAGCGCGATGCGCGCCTCGTGCTCGCGCGCCTCGGGGGGCATCAGGGCGATCTCGTCGGTCGGCACGTAGGGCGCGTTGACGACCACGACGTCGAGGCGACCGCGCAGGTCATCGGGGAGCGCGGCGAACAGGTCGCCCTCGTGCACCGTGGCGCCGAGGGGCTCGAGGTTGCGGCGGGCGCACGCGACCGCGGCGGGATCGACGTCGGCCGCGTGGACCTCGGCGTCCGGGACCTCACGACCGACGACGAGTCCGAGTGCGCCGACGCCGCAGCACAGGTCGAGCACGACGTCGCCATGGTCCGTCCGCGCCACCGCCTCTCGCGCGAGCAGCTCGCTGCGATGCCGGGGAACGAAGACGCCGGGGGAGACCAGCACCCGATGGCCGGCCAGCTCGGCCCACCCCACGACCTGCTCGAGGGGCTCGCCCGCGACCCGGCGGCTGACCATGTCCTCGAGCTCGCCGGCGTCGCGCGCCGACTCGACCAGCACCTCGGCCTCGTCCTCGGCGAACACGCACCCTGCCGCCCGGAGACGCTCGACCAGGTCCACGTCCCGACCCTAGTCGTCGCGAAGTGCGGTGGGCACGGGTCCGAATGTGGCAGGCTGTCCGAGATCGTCCTGCCGTCGAGAGGGAATGCCTGCGATGTCCGACGCACCGTCCGTCGCCTCCCACGAGTTTCCGCCACCACCACCACCCCCTCCACCGCCGCCACCGGCGGGCCGATCGCGGCGGCGGATCGTGCTGATCGCAGCCGCCGTGGCGACCGTGATCGCCGTGCTGGTCGCGGCCGGTCTGTGGGGCCGGGCCTCGGCCGACGCCGCAGCCGAGGAGTTCTCGACCGAGGCACGCGCGTGGCAGGACGACGAGCTCGCGTCCATGGTCAACCACGGCACCGTCATGCCCGACGGCCTCTTCGCGGACGAGAAGCCGTGGTCCGCCGCCGCGCTCAAGCGCCAGAAGACGCAGTGCGCCGCGCTCGACGAGGCCGCCGAGGACCTCGACACGTCGATCGAGGCGCCTGAGCTCTCCCCGCAGGTCTTCGGGTTCCTGTCCGGCACCTACCGCGACGTCTCGTCCGCGACGAACCACCTGCAGGCGGACGTGACCGACCTCCAGACGTCGGTCGTGGAGTCGGTCGACCAGGCCCGGCTGGACTGCCGGTTCTCGCTGCGCCACCACCAGCTCCTCGCGAAGGGCCAGGCGGCGCTGAGGCGGGCCGAGGACCACGAGCTTGCTCCGGGCGCGTCCTTCACGATCGGCAGCACGCAGATCTACTGCACCGCGGGCGACGTCGTCTGCATCCCTCCCCGCGAGCGAGGCCTCGGGGACTTCGTCCGTGAGCACCGGGCGTACGTCGCCACCATGAAGTCGGTCGCGAAGGCTGCCTCGTCTCCCGCCTGCCGGGCCACGTCGCTCGGCAAGGACAGCTGCGCAGCGCTGGCCGAGGAGTTCCGCGTGCAGGCCGCGGGTCACGCACGCTGGATCGACGTCGTCGACCGCTCGAACGGCAACGACGAGGCGGGGTGGAACCGGGCTGCCAAGCGTGCCGACGCCGCGTACGAGAAGGCTGCGACGGCGTTCGGTGAGGCGATCGTCGCCGACCACCCCGAGCTCGAGGGCATGCCGTACCTGACCGATCCGTGGCCGACCGAGGTGTTTCGCGACGTGATGGGCGGCCGGACGGCCGATCTGCAGGAGGAGCTCTCCGAGATCAAGTACGACCTCTCCGGCCGGGCGGCTCGAGGCGACGCGGTCTGACGCACGCCGCCGTCCCCCCCGCCACCGTCCCCGCGCCATCGCCCCACGCCATCGACCTCGCGGAGCAGGCGCCTGCTCCGCGAGGACGTCGGATCACCAGCCGCGCTCGCGCCACTCCGCCAGGTGGGGGCGCTCCACGCCGAGCGTCGAGTCGTTCCCGTGGCCGGGGTAGAAGCGGGTGTCGTCCGGGAACCGGTCGAAGATCTTGGTCTCGACCTCGCCGATCAGCGTCGTGAAGTCCTCGGGCGACCACGTCTTGCCGACACCGCCGGGGAACAGCGAGTCGCCGGTGAACAGGTGGACGATGCCGTCGGGGTCGTCGTAGGCGAGCACGATCGAGCCCGGCGTGTGCCCGACGACCTCGATCACCTCGAGCTCGCACGAGCCCACCCGCACGCGGGCGCCGGTCCCGACGCGCTGGCCGGTCGGGACCGGGATCTCGTCGGCGTCGTTCTCGCCGGCGACGGTCTCGGCCCCGGTCGCCTCGACGACGGCCTCGAGCGCCTGCCAGTGGTCGCCATGCCGGTGCGTCGTGACGACCCGCGCCAGCGTGCCGTCGCCGATCGCGGCGAGGAGGCGGTCGGCCTCGTCGGCGGCGTCGATCAGCGCCTTCTCGCCGGTCAGCGTGCAGCGCAGCAGGTAGGCGTTGTTCGACATCGGGCCGACGGCGATCTTGGTGATCTCGAGATCGCCGGCGTCCTGGACGTCGGCGGGACCGCCGACCTCGACTTCTCCCGTGTAGCTCATGGGCGTCAGCGTAGAGGTCGAGCCGCCTCCGCTGCGGCTGGAGGCGGCCGGAGGTCCCTCCCGCAGGTCAGTCGATCGCGTGGGCGTAGACGACGGTGTTGTCGGGGAAGCCGTTCGGTCCGGGCGTGCCGGCGCACGTGATGAGCCGAAGCAGCGGCTCGTCGCTGGCCTGCCAGATCCGGTCGTAGGGCAGGGCGTCCTTATCGACCTGCTCGACCCGGTCGACGACGAAGCGGGTCGACCCGAGGGTGTCGACCGTCGTGATGACGTCGCCGGCCGCGAGCTCGTCGAGGTCGCGGAACACGTCGGCGCCCTGCGGGCCGCGCACGTGGGCCACGATGACCGCCGGCCCGTCGGAGCCCGGGCGCGGACCCTCGTCGTACCAGGCGGCGTCCCCGTAGCCCGGCATCTCCATCGCCCCGTCGTCGGACAGGCCGACGCCGTGGAGCTTCTCCTCGACGCCGATCGCCGGGATGACGACGCGACGGGGCGAGCCGACCGTCCGGTCGGTCGGCTCGGACCGCTCGGGGGCGAGTGCGACGGCCGCCCGGGTCGACTCAGCGGGCTGGTGGGCCGTGGCCGGGTCGCCCTCCTGGACGACGAGCAGGGCGGCGGTGACGAGGGTGACGAGTCCGGCCGTGGCCGAGACGAGGGTGCGACGCATGGGGTTCTCCTGTGTGCGGGGTGGGTGACACAGGTAGGACCGATCACGGTGCCCAGGTCTTACAGGTCTGGGGCGAGAAGCTTCAGGACGAGACCGGACTCAGCCGGGGCACGGGTCGAACGAGCGCGTCGTGCGAGCGGTCGACGTCTCTCCCAGGTCGTCGACGGCGGTGATCCTCAGGACCGCGCCGCCGTCGGAGCTGGGGTAGGGGCCGATCACTCCCGTCCAGCGGGCGCCCGACCGGGAGAGCCGGGTCGTGCCGCTCGCGGAGCCCGACCAGCGCACCGTGACCGAGGCGACGCCCGACGCGTCCGAGACCGGGACCGTCACGGACAGCAGGCGACCCCCCTGGCACCCGGCGTCGGAGGTCGTGACCCGACCGATCGAGGGACCCTGGCGGACCGTCGCGGTCACCGCGACCGAGGAGGTCCCGACCGGCGCGGTGACGCGGATCTCGCCGGCCGACGTGCCCTCGTCGATCCCGCCGCGCGTCACGGTGATGGTCGTCGAGGCCCCCGGGGCGACCGTTCCCGCGCCCGTCGACACGGTGAACCACCCGACCGTCGGGGTGGCGGTGAAGGTCAGGTCCTGCTCGCCGGGATTGGTGATCGTGAACGTCGCACTGCGGCGGGAGCTGAGGTCGAGCGACCGAGGGCCGACCTCGAGCACCGCGGCGCCGGGCGTGGGCGTCGTGCGGGTCGGCGTCGGCGTCGGTGCCGGACTCGCGGAGGGCGTGGCGGGCGCGGAGGTCGTGGGTGCGGGGGTCGGCTCCCCGCCCTCCTCCCCGTCGCTCGGCCAGAACCACGCGGCGCCCACCACGGCCACGAGCACGAGCAGGCCGGCGACCAGCGCGGCGATCCGCCGGCGCCACCACGGCCCGGTCGAGTGCGCGACGAGCTGCACGCTGCCGAGCACACGATCGCGCAGCTCGGCCGGGGCGGCGAGCGGCGGGATCGCGGCGAACGCGGCCCAGGGGTTGATGATCATGGCGCGGCGGCGGGTGCAGGTCTCGCAGTCGTCGACGTGTCGGGCGACGCGCTTGCGGACGAGTGGCGAGAAGCGTCCGTCCCAGTCGGCGAGCAGCCGTTCGAGGTCGTCGCAGTCCTCGCGGCCGAGGCGGGCGATCAGCAACGCGCCCAGGGACCGCTCGAGCTGCCCGCGCAGACGGTTCATCATCACGTAGGCGTGCGACGCCGTGGTGTCCATGGCGGCCGCGAGCTCGGCGCCGTCGAGGCCCTGGCGCAGGTGCAGGTCGAGGACCGCGCGGTCGCGCTCGTTGAGGCCCTCGGCGGCGTCCCAGACCAGCCGCCGCAGGGACTCGGACTCGGCGTGCTCCTCGGGCGTCAGGTCCTCGTCAGGCATGACGACCAGCCGGTCCTCGCCGTCGAAGGCGACGCGCTTGCGGCTCTCGAGCCGCTTCAGGCACTCGCGACGGGTCACCGAGTACAGCCACGGCCGCAGCAGGGACGGGTCGCGGAGCTGCGAGAGCTTCTCGGCCGTCGTCACGAACGTGTCGGCGACCGCGTCGGCCGCGTCCTCGCGGCTGCGCAGCATCGAGTGCGCGAAGTCGAAGAGCTTGTCCGCGTACCGGTCGTAGACGGCGGCAAACGCGGCCTGGTCGCCGGCGAGCACGCCGGACACCAGATCGACGTCCGGGACCACCGGCTCGGCCACGCTCATGGCCGGATCCTAGTGACGCCGCGCCTGCGCCGCACCGTTCGCACATCGTTCTCCCTTCGTGGCCGCTCGGGTGTGTGAGCGGCGGGGAGTGGGGAACCTTACGGAAACCGGCCCGGCTCGCGGGACTTTTCTGTCGGACCGCGTAGTTACGATGGCCGTGCCCCCACCTGGGCACCGGAATCGCCCGCCGTCCCCGACCTCCGAAGGACCACCCGTGGCAGATCGTCTCGTCGTCCGTGGCGCACGAGAGCACAACCTCAAGGACGTCTCGCTCGACCTCCCGCGCGACGCCATGATCGTGTTCACGGGGCTGTCGGGCTCGGGCAAGTCCTCGTTGGCGTTCGACACGATCTTCGCCGAGGGACAGCGTCGGTACGTCGAGTCGCTGTCGGCCTACGCGCGGCAGTTCCTCGGGCAGATGGACAAGCCCGACGTCGACTTCATCGAGGGTCTGTCGCCCGCGGTCTCCATCGACCAGAAGTCCACCAACCGCAACCTGAAAATTAACATTCAGTGTCTTTGATAAAAGAGTAGGTAATCTAAATCCTATAACCGCACGATAATCTTCTGAGTTATCAATAGGCAACTGTTTCGTTGTCCCATCACGCATTACAAAAGTATATATAGCCCCCGTAATAACTCCTCCATAAGTTCCAGACACAATATAGGAGTTTCCTGATTCCTTTGATATTATCACTCCTACATCAGATAAATCAGACAAACAATTACTATTTGTTACAGTTACTTCAACATTGGATTCATCGAAATATAATAATTTTAATTTTAAACTAAAGGCACTTCCTTCATAAACACTGGGCAAAAATAAATTTGTGTTGTCTAAGTCT